>NZ_JBQZXC010000139.1:0-8743 GCF_053555815.1 Shigella sp. SIG6
CTCGATCTCTACTTATTACACTGGTCTGGCAGTTTCGCTTTTGAAGAGACTGTTGCTGCGATGGAAAAATTGATCGCCCAGGGAAAAATCCGTCGCTGGGGCGTTTCTAACCTTGGTTATGCCGATATGCAGGAACTCTGGCAGCTGCCGGGGGGAAATCAGTGTGCCACTAATCAGGTGCTTTACCATCTCGGTTCACGAGGGATGGAGTACGATCTACTCCCCTGGTGCCAGCAACAGCAGATGCCGGTGATGGCTTACAGTCCATTAGCCCAGACCGGGCGGTTGCGCAATGGACTGTTAAAGAACGCGGTAGTCAACGAAATTGCACATGTCCAACAAAATGCAGCTGCGCTTGAGGTCGAACTTTCGTCAGCGGAATTAGCTATGCTGGATAAGGCATATCCGGCACCAAAAGGAAAAACTGCGCTGGATATGGTGTGATGTTGATACGTGCCGGATGCATCGCACCCGGCACACAACATTAACGCAAATTAACGTTTGGCAACGCGAATGGATTGCGCCAGATGTGCAGGTTTCTCTTTGGTGACTTTTTGCGTTTCTGAAGCGTAAGCCGTTTCTACACAAACAAAGGTCTTGTAGCCATCGTCCGGCATGTCGCCCATGCTAACTGAAAGCGCCGGTCCCGGGTTCCAGCCGACAACGTTCAGATGATGCTGGTGGCCTACGGCGATAATACGATTCAGCGCTTCATCATTAATCACGCTGCAATCTTGCGGATTCAGATACACGCGATCGGTACTGTCAGGGAAGGTCTGAATACCGTCGGTCAGTACATCTTCTTTCGCGTCATTCACTTTATCAATGAAGCGATCGCCCAGCCCACTGACGCTTACCTTAGCGATATCTCCCACGTTAAAGTAGGTATGCAGGGCAGAGGTGGTTTCAAATTCGCCATGTGATTCAAGATCGATTTCACAGGTTTTACCCACGCGGAAATGCGCTAACAGCGTAAAGTCGTGCGGCCAGAATTTTTTCGTCTCTTCGCTTTGTGTCAATTCAAAAGTCAGCGCTACGCCATCAGCATCTTCATGATGTGATTTCAGCGTCCACGGCAGGTTGCGGGCAAAACCGTGCGCAGGCAGACCTTGTTGTGCCGCCGGACCAAACCACGGCCAGCAAACCGGTACGCCACCGCGAATAGCGACGCCATTTTTGAACGGTGTGTTGTTGCTCAACCACAGAACTTCTTCTTCACCCGCAGGTTTCCACGAGAGAAGGTGTGCGCCCTGTAATGCAAAAGAGGCTTTTACCTGGGGATGATCGACCACAATGAGGTCCAGTTCATCCAGTTTACGACGGGAGAGGACAGGGGAGATTTGTTCGATGACCGGAAGGGCAAAAATTTTCTTAATCATGACGCAGTCCTTTAACTTCATTTTATCAGGTAAAAAAAAGAGCGACCGAAGTCACTCTTTTTAGATCACAGTGTCATCTCAACTTATTTGGAGATGTGAGCGATCAGGTCCAGAACTTTGTTGGAGTAACCGGTTTCGTTGTCGTACCAGGATACCAGTTTCACGAAGTTGTCGTTCAGAGCGATACCAGCTTTAGCATCGAACACGGAAGTGCAAACTTCGCCGTTGAAATCGGTAGATACTACGTCATCTTCGGTGTAGCCCAGAACGCCTTTCATTTCGCCTTCAGCAGCAGCTTTAACGGCAGCTTTGATCTGCTCGTAAGTTGCAGCTTTTTCCAGACGAACGGTCAGGTCAACTACGGATACGTTCGGGGTCGGAACGCGGAACGCCATACCAGTCAGTTTGCCATTCAGTTCTGGCAGTACTTTACCTACAGCTTTAGCAGCACCGGTAGAGGACGGGATGATGTTCTGGGAAGCGCCGCGGCCGCCGCGCCAGTCTTTGTGAGACGGGCCATCAACGGTTTTCTGAGTAGCGGTAGTAGCGTGAACGGTGGTCATCAGACCTTCGATGATGCCGAAGTTATCGTTGATAACTTTAGCCAGCGGAGCCAGGCAGTTGGTGGTGCAGGAAGCGTTGGAAACGATGTCCTGGCCAGCATATTTGTCGAAGTTAGCGCCTTTAACGAACATCGGAGTGTTGTCTTTAGACGGACCAGTCATAACCACTTTCTTCGCACCAGCGGTGATGTGTTTACGAGCAGTTTCGTCAGTCAGGAACAGACCAGTTGCTTCAGCGACAACGTCAACACCCACTTCGTCCCATTTCAGGTTAGCCGGATCACGTTCAGCGGTAACACGGATTTTTTTACCGTTAACGATCAGATGACCGTCTTTCACTTCAACGGTACCGTCGAAACGGCCGTGAGTGGAGTCATATTTCAGCATGTATGCCATGTAATCAGCGTCTAACAGGTCGTTGATTGCAACGATCTCGATGTCAGAACGTTTCTGAGCAGCACGGAAAACAATGCGACCGATACGGCCAAAACCGTTGATACCTACTTTGATAGTCATATATTCCACCAGCTATTTGTTAGTGAATAAAAGGTTGCCTGTAAAATTACAAAAACCTTACGCAGCGTCAAGCGGAATCGTGTCAATCATTGCGACAAATCAATCCTGTGCCTAAGCATTACGCGACTGACTCGCCTCACTCTTCCTTTGGGCTTGAGACCACATGGGGTCGGCGCCCCGAATTTTAAAGGGCAATTACGATAAAAATGTGATTTTCATCACGATTTAGGTGCGGCCATTTCGTCGAGATCAAGTTTAGGACAAAATTTTGCCAGTTGGTGTTAATGTTTTGTTAGAATCAGTCACGTAATGTGAGCACGATTAAAGTGAGATGTGAGTAAATGGCTAATAAACCTTCGGCAGAAGAACTGAAAAAAAATTTGTCCGAGATGCAGTTTTACGTGACGCAGAATCATGGGACAGAACCGCCATTTACGGGTCGTTTACTGTATAACAAGCGTGACGGCGTATATCACTGTTTGATCTGCGATGCCCCGCTGTTTCATTCCGAAACCAAGTATGATTCCGGCTGTGGCTGGCCCAGTTTCTACGAACCGGTGAGTGAAGAATCCATTCGTTATATCAAAGACTTGTCACATGGAATGCAGCGCATAGAAATTCGTTGCGGTAACTGTGATGCCCATCTGGGGCATGTCTTTCCCGACGGGCCGCAACCAACAGGCGAACGTTATTGTGTTAACTCTGCTTCTTTACGCTTCACTGATGGCGAAAACGGCGAAGAAATCAACGGTTGAAAAAACGATTCAGCAACTTATTCCACAGGAGCGGAAAAATTATGAATCTTGATGACATTATCAACAGCATGACGCCTGAGGTATACCAGCGTTTGTCGACCGCCGTTGAACTGGGGAAATGGCCTGATGGCGTTGCGTTGACCGAGGAACAAAAAGAGAATTGCCTGCAACTGGTGATGCTGTGGCAAGCCCGCCATAATACCGAAGCACAGCATATGACAATTGACACAAATGGTCAGATGGTCATGAAGAGCAAACAGCAGTTAAAAGAAGATTTTGGTATCTCAGCAAAGCCTATTGCCATGTTTAAGTAAGTGGTTCATCCCCTTTTTGCCGCGGCTATGAAGGGGATAGCCAACAATGACCCCACGACTCGTCTCAATTATCTCGACCCGACCTGGCTAAGTCCCAGTCCGATCTCTTGCAGTCGCGTTCACGCCTGAATGACTTCTCCTGAACTTAAGTCTCAGACCTATTTGGCCGGTAATCCCTCTCGAATTTGCTCTTTTTGCGTCCCGCCTTCCACCAACTTGTAACAGACCCAGCCATTTTCTGCGTAATTGTGATCTAAGTTGTAAAATGCAGGTCATTATCTGTGTTGTGCAGATTTAATGTTGACCTCAAAAATCATGTGGGTAAGTATGATGGCCATCTAAGCAAAACAAAACACAGAGGATGACGCAATGAAAGCACTGGCTCGGTTTGGCAAGGCCTTTGGCGGCTACAAGATGATTCATGTCCCACAACCCATTTGTGGCCCGGAAGACGTAGTGATTGAAATTAAAGCCGCGGCAATCTGCGGCGCAGACATGAAGCACTACAATGTCGATAGCGGTTCTGATGAGTTTAACTCTATCCGCGGCCATGAGTTCGCAGGTTGTATTGCGCAGGTTGGTGAAAAAGTCAAAGACTGGAAAGTGGGGCAACGCGTCGTGTCGGATAACAGCGGTCACGTTTGCGGCGTTTGTCCGGCCTGTGAACAGGGTGATTTTCTGTGTTGTACAGAAAAAGTAAACCTTGGTCTGGATAACAATACCTGGGGCGGTGGTTTTTCCAAATATTGTCTGGTTCTTGGTGAAATTCTCAAAATTCATCGTCATGCGTTGTGGGAAATCCCTGATGGTGTTGATTATGAGGACGCAGCCGTACTTGACCCTATCTGTAATGCCTATAAATCCATCGCGCAGCAATCGAAATTCCTTCTTGGTCAGGATGTTGTCGTCATTGGCACTGGCCCACTCGGGCTGTTTTCCGTACAAATGGCGCGGATTATGGGGGCGGTAAATATCGTCGTCGTTGGTCTGCAAGAAGATGTGGCGGTCCGCTTCCCGGTTGCAAAAGAACTGGGGGCGACGGCAGTAGTAAATGGTTCTACCGAAGATGTGGTGGCGCGCTGCCAGCAAATTTGTGGCAAAGATAATCTGGGACTGGTGATTGAATGCTCCGGTGCCAATATCGCACTGAAACAAGCCATCGAAATGCTCCGCCCGAATGGGGAAGTGGTACGCGTTGGAATGGGCTTCAAACCTCTTGATTTCTCGATTAATAACATTACCGCCTGGAATAAAAGCATCATTGGGCATATGGCCTATGACTCCACCTCATGGCGTAACGCTATCCGGCTATTAGCCAGCGGCGCTATCAAAGTCAAACCGATGATCACGCATCGTATCGGCCTGTCGCAATGGCGCGAAGGGTTTGATGCGATGGTCGATAAAACCGCAATCAAAGTGATCATGACTTACGACTTTGATGAATAACTACTCTCCTGAAGGAACGTTATCGCATGGAACAGATAACAAAACCGCATTGTGGTGCACGGCTGGATCGCTTACCGGATTGCCGCTGGCATTCGTCAATGTTTGCCATCGTCGCGTTTGGCTTGCTTGTCTGCTGGAGTAATGCCGTTGGTGGCTTGATCCTCGCGCAGCTGAAAGCGTTGGGCTGGACAGATAATTCCACCACAGCCACATTCTCAGCAATCACGACCGCCGGAATGTTTCTCGGTGCGCTGGTGGGCGGCATCATTGGCGACAAAACCGGTCGCAGAAATGCGTTCATCCTCTATGAGGCCATTCATATTGCCTCGATGGTTGTCGGTGCTTTCTCACCGAATATGGATTTTCTTATTGCCTGCCGTTTTGTGATGGGCGTTGGGCTGGGAGCTTTACTGGTTACACTGTTTGCTGGTTTCACCGAATATATGCCCGGTAGAAATCGCGGAACGTGGTCCAGTCGGGTTTCCTTTATTGGCAACTGGTCATATCCGCTCTGCTCACTGATTGCGATGGGACTCACGCCGCTGATTAGTGCAGAGTGGAACTGGCGGGTACAACTGCTTATTCCTGCAATATTGTCGCTTATCGCTACGGCGCTGGCCTGGCGCTACTTTCCTGAATCCCCGCGCTGGCTGGAATCGCGCGGACGGTATCAGGAAGCCGAGAAAGTCATGCGGAGTATAGAAGAAGGCGTCATACGCCAGACGGGTAAACCTTTGCCGCCTGTGGTTATTGCAGATGACGGTAAAGCGCCACAAGCGGTGCCGTATTCAGCCTTACTGACAGGAGTATTACTGAAACGCGTGATATTAGGCTCTTGTGTGCTGATTACCATGAACGTTGTGCAGTACACACTAATTAACTGGTTGCCAACAATATTCATGACCCAGGGGATTAATTTAAAAGACTCGATTGTTTTAAATACCATGAGTATGTTTGGCGCGCCATTTGGTATTTTTATTGCCATGCTGGTGATGGATAAAATTCCGCGTAAAACAATGGGTGTGGGGCTATTAATCCTGATTGCGGTGCTCGGATATATCTATTCACTGCAAACCAGTATGTTGCTCATAACGCTGATTGGTTTCTTCCTGATTACTTTCGTCTATATGTACGTTTGCTATGCCTCGGCAGTGTATGTCCCTGAAATCTGGCCGACAGAGGCCAAACTCCGTGGCTCCGGTCTGGCGAATGCGGTAGGGCGAATCAGTGGTATTGCCGCACCTTATGCCGTTGCAGTGCTGCTCAGTAGTTATGGTGTAACGGGAGTCTTTATTCTTCTGGGGGCTGTTTCAATTATTGTCGCAATTGCTATCGCCACCATTGGAATTGAAACCAAAGGTGTCTCCGTTGAAAGTTTAAGTATTGATGCAGTAGCCAATAAATAATACGGGTGGATTCAAAATGAAAAATTCAAAAGCAATATTGCAGGTGCCGGGCACAATGGAAATTATTTCAGCAGAAATACCAGATCCTAAAGAAGATGAAGTTTTGATTAAAGTAGAATATGTCGGTATTTGTGGTTCAGATGTACATGGTTTTGAATCAGGCCCGTTTATTCCGCCTAAAGACCCAAATCAAGAAATTGGCCTGGGTCATGAATGCGCCGGGACGGTTGTGGCTGTGGGAAGCCGCGTGCGCAAATTTAAACCGGGGGATCGGGTAAATATCGAATCTGGCGTTCCTTGCGGTCACTGTCGTTACTGTCTGGAAGGCAAATATAACATCTGCCCGGACGTTGATTTTATGGCGACACAACCCAACTACCGCGGCGCATTAACGCACTATCTGTGTCATCCGGAGAGCTTTACTTACAAACTGCCCGACAATATGGACACGATGGAAGGGGCGCTGGTGGAGCCTGCCGCAGTCGGGATGCATGCCGCGATGCTGGCAGATGTTAAACCGGGTAAGAAGATAATTATTCTGGGAGCAGGTTGTATTGGTTTGATGACGTTGCAAGCGTGCAAATGCCTGGGCGCAACGGAAATTGCCGTCGTTGATGTACTGGAAAAACGTCTGGCAATGGCGGAACAGCTTGGTGCGACAGTGGTTATTAATGGCGCAAAAGAGGACACTATTGCACGCTGTCAGCAATTTACCGAAGACATGGGCGCAGATATTGTTTTCGAAACAGCGGGTTCTGCGGTCACCGTTAAACAGGCACCTTATCTGGTAATGCGCGGCGGTAAAATTATGATTGTTGGTACTGTACCCGGCGATTCGGCAATCAATTTCCTCAAAATCAATCGCGAAGTCACTATCCAGACGGTATTCCGCTATGCCAATCGTTATCCGGTCACGATTGAAGCTATTTCTTCAGGGCGATTCGATGTGAAATCGATGGTGACGCATATTTACGATTATCGGGATGTACAACAGGCATTTGAAGAGTCAGTTAACAACAAACGCGACCTTATTAAAGGCGTTATTAAAATTAGCGATTAATTAATACGGGAGAACAGAACATGCTCGCAGATATCAGATATTGGGAAAACGATGCCACAAATAAACATTATGCAATTGCCCATTTTAACGTATGGAATGCAGAAATGTTGATGGGCGTTAAAGACGCAGCCGAAGAAGCGAAATCCCCGGTTATTATTTCTTTTGGTACAGGTTTTGTCGGTAACACCTCATTTGAAGATTTCTCTCACATGATGGTATCAATGGCACAAAAAGCAACGGTGCCGGTAATAACTCATTGGGATCATGGTCGGAGTATGGAGAGTATTCATAACGCCTGGACTCATGGTATGAATTCATTAATGCGTGATGCTTCTGCATTTGATTTCGAAGAAAATATTCGTTTAACCAAAGAGGCTGTTGATTTCTTTCATCCGCTGGGTATTCCGGTAGAGGCGGAATTAGGGCATGTCGGTAATGAAACCGTTTATGAGGAAGCGCTGGCGGGCTATCACTATACCGATCCTGACCAGGCGGCTGAATTTGTTGAACGTACGGGCTGTGACTCATTGGCTGTCGCCATCGGCAACCAGCATGGGGTTTATACGTCAGAGCCGCAATTGAACTTTGAGGTCGTCAAACGCGTACGCGATGCTGTTTCTGTTCCGCTGGTTTTGCATGGCGCATCGGGGATCAGTGATGCCG
The DNA here is from genome assembly GCF_053555815.1 of Shigella sp. SIG6. Taxonomy (NCBI): domain Bacteria; kingdom Pseudomonadati; phylum Pseudomonadota; class Gammaproteobacteria; order Enterobacterales; family Enterobacteriaceae; genus Shigella; species Shigella sp. SIG6. Next base: position 8,103 of record NZ_JBQZXC010000139.1, read on the forward strand.
ACATTAAAACTGCAATTTCGTTGGGTATTGCGAAAATCAACATTCATACGGAGCTCTGTCAGGCCGCAATGGTAGCAGTGAAAGAAAACCAGGATCAGCCTTTCCTGCATTTAGAACGTGAAGTACGTAAAGCTGTAAAAGAACGGGCATTGGAAAAAATTGAACTGTTCGGTTCTGATGGCAAAGCGGAATAATGATATGGATAATCTCGACGTTATTTGTATAGGTGCCGCTATTGTTGATATTCCATTACAACCGGTCAGTAAAAATATCTTTGATGTAGATTCTTATCCTCTTGAAAGAATCGCAATGAGCACCGGGGGCGATGCAATAAATGAAGCAACAATTATTTCTCGTCTGGGGCATCGTACCGCATTAATGAGCCGCATTGGTAAAGATGCCTCAGGGCAATTTATTCTCGACCATTGTCGCAAAGAGAATATTGATATTCAAAGCCTGAAACAGGATGTCAGCATAGATACATCTATTAACGTTGGACTGGTGACGGAGGATGGCGAGCGGACGTTTGTCACGAACCGTAACGGCAGTTTGTGGAAATTAAATATTGACGATGTTGATTTTGCGCGGTTTCCTCAGGCGAAATTATTATCACTGGCCAGTATTTTCAACAGTCCTCTATT
>NZ_JBQZXC010000140.1:0-8386 GCF_053555815.1 Shigella sp. SIG6
AAATAGGTGTTTTTCGTCATGAAGTTGATAAAAGTCTATATAGAACCACCTCCTGTAGAGGTGGTGGTAATTTGCCAGAGTGTGGGATTCGTTAGTATACTATGGGATAAACTTATTTTTACCAATTGTATAAGGCGGTGCATAAGATTCTCGGCATGCTTCCAGATAATCCGACCGCCACTGCATCATCGCTTTGCGGGCTTCCAGGTGCTCTGCCTTATGAATATAAGCCATGCGCACGGTATTGCGCTCCTGATGACTCATCTGGCGTTCTACTGCGTCCTTTGCCCATAAACCCGATTCCATCAGCGCACTGCATGCCATTGCCCGGAAGCCGTGACCGCAGATATCCTTTTTCGTGTCGTAACCCATCACCCGCAGTGCCTTATTGACCGTGTTTTCACACATTGGCTTATACGGGTTATGGTCGCCGGGGAAGATCAGTTCATTATTACCGGTGATATCCTTAATCTGTTTCAGAATGGCGATGGACTGTTCTGAGAGGGGGACGATATGCGGCATTCGCATTTTTGCCCCGCGGCCGGAATAACGCACGCCAATAATGGGTTCTCGCGTCGCGGGTATCGTCCAGACTCGGTTTGTGAAATCAATCTCTGACCAGCGGGCGAAACGCAGTTCACTGGAGCGAATGAACACATGCAGCATTAGCAGAACGGCATGCCGGGTCAGTTCACGGCCCTGATGATATGCCCCAATACGTTCAAGCAGTTCAGGCAGCCGCTCCAGCGGCAGGGCAGGATAGTGCCGTCTGACAGGAGGTGTGGTCACGCCGCCAAGGTTTGCTGCAGGGTTCGTATCGATTAACTCCTGATGGACCGCATGGCGCATTATGTTACTCAGGTGCTGCCGTGTGCGGGACGCAACCTCCAGCAGACCTTTTTCCTCGATCCCTTTCAGCAGGTCAATGAAATGACGGGGTTTAAGTTCTGATACAGGTAGGTTCCCGATGACCGGAAAGATGTGATTGTTCAGGCTGGCAAGCAGACGGTCGGCGGTGTTCTGCGACCATTTCCTGTTACTTTTATGCCACGCCAGCGCCACGTTTTTAAAAACTTTCTCCGGTGTTCGTGAGCCACGTTCAGCAGCCCGCTGCTGTACCGGGTTGATATTCAGCGCCAGCATTTTACGGATACCTTCACGTTGCTGTCGCGCATCAGACAGGGAGATGGCTGGATAGGCACCCAGCGCAATGCGGGATTCTTTACCGCTAATACGGTATTTGAGATACCAGTGGCGGGAGCCACCCGGCTTGACCAGCAGATACAGACCGTGAGAATCGGAGACTTTAAAGGGTTTATCAGAAGGCTTGAGGGTGCGGATTTTTGCGTCGGTAAGGGATATATGGGGGTCACTCCATTATCGAACTAACCTGACCCCAGATTTGACCACCAATTTTTCCCGATGCGTAGGGTAAAATCAAAATGCACCGAGAAGAGTTTTCACACTAACCTGTTGAATCAACATCAGATAAAGATTCGCAAGGATGCATGAAAACAGAAAATTGGCTCCTCTGACTGGACTCGAACCAGTGACATACGGATTAACAGTCCGCCGTTCTACCGACTGAACTACAGAGGAATCGTGAGAACGGGGCGCATATTACTTAGCGGTACCTTGTCTGTCAACACTAAATTTCATAAGCCATTTCAATTGGTTAATTAATCTGCAAAGTTGTTAATTAATGAACATTCGTCGCCGAAAACGAGTCTGTATCATTAGCGTGATGCAGTCTCTGCAAAGGATCTTGTTGATAAAATTGACAGACACGTTGCCACAATGAAGGGAAACGAGGAGCAAAAAGTTCTGGGGCGCTAAAGAAATATTCAGAAAGTACGGCAAAACATTCAGCAGGATCACTGGCAGCATAAGCATCAATGCTCGCCGCATTCTCACCAACTAATTCGATTTCTTCCTGAATGTTGTTCATTGCAGCATGAAGATCGTGTTCCCAGCCAGCAACCTCACGCAACGAAATAAAGGGAACTCCGCTGGCGCGATCGCCGTTACGGGTGTCCAGCTTATGAGCGACTTCATGAATAATCAGGTTAAAACCAGAAGCATCAAAAGAATCTTGTATATCCAACCAGTTCAAAACGATAGGCCCTTGCTGCCAGCTCTGACCTGACTGAACAATACGTTGGTTATGCACCAGACCGATATCGTCTTCCCATTCATCATCGACCACAAATGGCGCAGGATAAATTAAGACTTCATGAAAACCATCCAGCCATTCCAGTCCTAACTCCAGAACGGGCAGGCAAAATAGAAGTGCTATCCGGCAGCTTCTTAATGAATTCAGCTCAAAGCCCTGTAAAGGAACAAGCCGTTTTTGCTGTAAAAAACGTTCGGCAAGAGCGACCAATTTGCTTTGTTCCTGTTCTGTCAGACACGTTAAAAGGGGGATCGATAGTGCTTCCTGCCAGGGAAGGGCAGTTTGATGTGCTGATTCTTGTACTTTCCAGGGCCACTTAATCATCGTTTTGCTCGCAAACTCGTCACTTGAACAAAATTGCACGGACAGGGACTGTTAAAATGCCAAATTTCCTGGCATCATGGCAACCATCTGAACGGAGAGATGCCGGAGCGGCTGAACGGACCGGTCTCGAAAACCGGAGTAGGGGCAACTCTACCGGGGGTTCAAATCCCCCTCTCTCCGCCACTTTATCAATGACTTATCTCCCGACTTCCCGCCTTGCTTTTCCTAAACAGAACAATCGTAGAATATTCTTGAAGGGTGAGATCGTCACTGTTTTCTGTTCGATACTGTGACATTCAGCGCTTGATTCGCTATGGAGCTGACAGGAAGGTTTCGAGCGAAAATCTACAGTTATTCAGTCGTTTTCTTATCGGTCACCATTATTCTTTTAGACATTGATCCTATGAAACTGCCGCAAAGTTGCTGGCGGGAACTGAAGTTGCGTAGAGAAGGGGTCAATAATTGAGCCAAAAAAGGAACGCGGCCGTCAGATTAAAGCCGCGGGACAAAGTCCATAATTTCCAAGAGTTGTTGAATTTCCCAGCTTTTTTGAAAGCCTTTGTATCATACTAACAAGTAAAAAAGGTTTAAACACCAAAATTAACCTATATTTCTGGTTAGCTTTACCATGACAGATGACTTGCTCCTGGAAATATTTGCGCTGCCAGTCTGTATGGCTGAGTTGTGTATTTATTGTTCGCCTTTTTCTCAGTTTTTTTCTACAGACATAATAAAAAAGACACGACTCAAGTATGAGCGTGTCTGAGTTTGTCTTACTTATTTGTCTTGGTAAATTATTGTTGTTACTACCAGGCACTGTTCTGTTAAATAACTGAAGTCAGCGCAAAAAAATCAATGAGACATCATCTCCTCGACCACTTCTTCACTACTCAACTGATAGGGATAATACGTTGGCCAGTTTTCCATTTCATTCAATAAAGATTGCTGGGAATCATTACCCATAAAAATGTGAAAATGAGATGATTTTCGTGGTGCAATTATATGATCGCTAAATTGTATATATTTAGGGGCTTTGCTTTCAGGATCTTTACATTCGAATAAGTAACGAACGCCTTTCTTGCCTGATTTATAGGTGAGTATTTTGTATCCATCGTAATCATATTTACAGGATGTTGTTTCATTATTTCTATGGAATTCGACAATGCCGTCCTCAATGCCAATCATTTCGATATCTGTCGGATAACCTTTGCGATAATAATCTTTAATTTCAGCAAATGTTTTGGTTTTATCTGCATCCGCTTTCTTCTGAAAGACGGGATCAAGTTTGCCACTTTGCAGTAAAGGGTAAACGGATTGCCAGACTCCATCCCAGTCACTGAGCGTTCGGTTTTGTACATTGGTATCATCAAAAACACCATTAGCAGCTTTTTGTTCGACCTCTGTTAAGGGTTTGCCATGAGAATGATGACCATGCGAAAAGGCAGGAGCGCTAACAATAAAGACACCTAAAGCAACAGCCAGTTTATGAAGACGAATCGCCAAAACAATTTCCTCCAGAGTTAATGTACATTATGTGTAATGTTATATTGTAACATATGAAAAAATGCAACAACTCATTAGGAAATGAGAGCATGGTATTCTCAGGTGTATTGAACTATCTTATTGAAATAAAATAAATTATTCTGGTAATGAAAGGTTGATGACAAACGAAACATAACTTGATGCGATCTGTGTGGGCCGGATAGGGCGCTCGCGCCGCATCCGGCCGGGATAACGCGAAGTTTGTCGGCAATATGAAGTTATAGAGATAATTTGTTGTGGGCCTGCTTGCGTAACCGGTTGAAAAGGGAAAGCAACTTCTTATACCGTAAGGCTAAAAGCAGTACAGCCAGCCCAGCGTAGATGAGTGGCTGCGGTGAAATAATCTTCACTGACCACAGATAATGTATTGGGGCCAGGATCGCGACAAGATAGACGAAGTTATGCAACTGTTGCCAGTGTTTGCCGAGTTTTCGCTGCATCGACTGGGTTGAAGTGAACGCTAAAGCAAGCAAAATAACCCAGCTGATAATTCCTAACGTTAAATAAGGCCGGGTAATTAACTCCTTACCTAATAACGCCAGATTATTCACGCCCAACTCCAGCAATGCGTAACTGGTTAAATGCAGTGTCGCCCAGGCAAAGCACCATAAGCCTAACAGGCGGCGAGTGCGTATCAATAACGGCTGTTTTGCGTAGCGTGCCAGAGGTGTGATTAACAAGGCCGCAAGCAAAAATTTCAGTGCAGTGCGACCGGTAAAATGCTGAATATCTTTCACCGGATCGGCACCCAGTCCACCGTGATTGATCGCCCAGACCAGCCAGAGAAACGGCAACAATCCGGCAAGATGCAGGCAAACTTTCAGCCATATCACCTGTTTTGCTGTCAGACGCATTTAGAAATTCTCCCGCAAATCCAGGCCACGATACAGCGATGCCACCTGGTCGGCGTAACCATTAAACAGTAGTGTTGGCTGGCGCTGAACATCGAGAATGCCGCCTGAACCAATAAATCGTTCGGTAGCCTGTGACCAGCGCGGGTGATCAACATGCGGATTAACGTTGGCGTAAAAACCGTATTCGTCAGGCGCTGCCAGATTCCAGGTGGTTGGCGGACGCTCGCGGGTCAGCTTAATACTGACGATCGATTTAATCCCTTTAAAGCCATATTTCCACGGCACAATCAGTCGCACCGGCGCGCCATTTTGCGGTGGTAACGCCTTGCCATAAACACCTACGGTCATCAGTGTGAGCGGATGCATTGCTTCGTCGAGACGCAATCCTTCGACATAAGGATATTTCAGCCCGCCGCCGATAAAGCGGTCCTGCTGGCCAGGCATCTGTTCCGGCGCATAAATCGTTTCGAAAGCGACATACTTCGCATTGCTGGTGGGTTCGGCAAGCGCCAGCAATTTGTGTAGCGGAAAACCAATCCACGGCACCACCATCGACCACGCTTCCATGCAGCGCATACGATAAATACGCTCTTCCAGCGGGAAGCGACGGGTTAAATCATCATGATCGAGGGTCAATGGTTTTGCCACTTCGCCGCTGATTTTCAGTGTCCATGGATCGGTTTTCAGGCTACCAGCATTAGCCGCGGGATCGTCTTTATCCAGCCCGAATTCATAGAAGTTGTTATAACCGGAGACTTTATCTGCTGGCGTCAGTGGCAGGTTATTTTGCTAGGCGGCAGGCTTGCTGAACTCCAGCGGTTTTCCGGCGGGGGCGGGCGGACGATCGTTCCCTTTAAACCAGCTAAGCAGATCGGCATGCGCAGCGTGAGGCAAAGAAAATGCAGCTGCGCTGATGCCCAGTGCTTTTAACACCTGCCGACGCTTCATAAAGAATACCGACTCGGCCGTAACATCTGATTCTTTTTCATAAGCCATCACACTTTTTTGTCGTTAACCAACAAGAGCTGTTTACTGTTAATCTGTCAGGGAGTCACCTCCCTAACAGTAGCAGAGATCAGCTTTTACATATTTACGCATTAACTGCCACGATAGGTTGAATACCCATATTGGCTGAGTAACAAAGGCACATGATAATGCTCGTTCACTTTATTAATATGAAATTCAACGGGAATCTCAGGGAAGAAACTTTCAAGATTTTGTTTCTTGAAATAGTCCCCGGTTTTAAATACGACACGGTAATCGCCAGTAGTCGCAGTTTGCTCGGGCCACAGTGCCTTAATTCGTCCATCCTTATCTGTTTTGGCGGTATTAAGTTGTAACCAGCCGTTATCCGCTTTCTTTTCAAGAGTGACTGTCACGTCGGCAGCGGGTTTTCCTGTTTGCTGGTTCAAAATGTGCACGCTAAGAATGTTTTGTTGTGCGGCATAAACCAAAGAAGGTAATGAAAATGCTGCCGTTGCTACCGAGAGTACTAAATAACGCTTTAACATGTTTATATCCTTGTCATGTGAATGAGTTTTGAGGATAGCGAAAAAACGTCCAGGGTAACCTTACAGCAGCATTACAATTTTGTAATGAACCAGGTTGTTTCTATAACATATGATTTATGGCATATTATTTTCATGAAGATTCTACTTATTGAAGATAATCAAAGGACCCAGGAATGGGTAACGCAGGGGCTTTCCGAAGCGGGTTATGTCATTGATGCCGTTTCTGATGGCAGAGATGGGCTTTATCTTGCGCTGAAGGATGATTATGCATTGATCATTCTGGATATTATGCTTCCGGGTATGGATGGCTGGCAGATCTTACAAACGTTAAGAACGGCAAAGCAAACCCCTGTTATTTGCCTTACTGCAAGGGATTCTGTCGATGACAGAGTCAGAGGGTTGGACAGTGGGGCAAATGATTATCTGGTAAAACCTTTTTCATTTTCTGAGTTGCTAGCAAGGGTTCGGGCACAATTAAGGCAACATCACGCTCTGAATTCAACATTAGAAATCAGTGGCTTAAAAATGGACTCTGTCAGTCAAAGTGTGAGCAGGGACAATATCAGTATTACACTGACGCGCAAGGAGTTTCAGTTACTTTGGCTACTGGCCTCCAGAGCTGGCGAGATTATACCCAGAACGGTTATTGCGAGTGAAATTTGGGGAATCAACTTTGATAGTGATACCAATACGGTGGATGTCGCCATTCGCAGGCTCCGCGCAAAAGTTGATGATCCTTTTCCTGAAAAGCTAATCGCCACAATCCGGGGGATGGGCTATTCATTCGTAGCGGTAAAAAAATAATGAAAAGATTATCTATAACCGTCCGTTTAACCTTGCTTTTTATATTTCTGCAGTCTGTTGCTGGCGCTGGAATTGTATGGACTCTCTATAATGGCCTGGCAAGTGAGTTGAAATGGCGCGATGATACAACACTCATTAACCGGACAGCGCAGATCAAGCAGTTGTTAATTGATGGGGTAAATCCAGATACGTTACCTGTGTACTTTAACCGGATGATGGATGTTAGTCAGGATATTTTGATCATTCATAGTGATGGCATCAATAAAATTGTTAACCGGACAAATGTCAGTGATGACATGTTAAATAACATACCTGCTAGTGAGACAATCAGCGCAGCAGGCATTTACAGAAGCATTATTAATGATACAGAGATAGATGCTTTACGAATTAACATTGATGAAGTTTCGCCATCATTAACGGTTACTGTGGCTAAATTGGCTTCAGCCAGACATAATATGCTTGAACAGTATAAAATTAATAGCATTATAATTTGCATTGTCGCCATTATACTGTGCTCAGTATTAAGTCCGTTGTTAATCAGGACGGGGTTGCGAGAGATCAAAAAGTTGAGTGGCGTAACGGAAGCGCTGAATTATAACGATAGCCGAGTGCCGGTTGAGGTTAACGCATTACCGAGAGAACTAAAACCTCTTGGGCAGGCGTTGAATAAAATGCATCATGCTTTAGTCAAAGATTTTGAGCGCCTTAGTCAATTTGCTGACGATCTCGCTCATGAACTTAGAACGCCAATTAATGCATTACTGGGTCAGAATCAGGTTACGCTCAGTCAAACCAGAAGTATCGCTGAATATCAAAAAACAATTGCCGGAAACATTGAAGAGCTGGAAAATATTTCGCGGTTAACAGAGAATATACTGTTTCTTGCCAGGGCAGACAAAAACAATGTTTTGGTGAAACTGGATTCGCTTTCTCTCAATAAGGAAGTTGAAAATCTTTTGGACTATCTTGAATATCTTTCAGACGAGAAAGAGATTTGCTTTAAGGTCAAGTGCAATCAACAAATCTTTGCGGATAAAATTTTACTGCAACGAATGTTATCGAATCTTATTGTTAACGCCATTCGATATTCACCAGAAAAATCGCGTATTCATATAACCAGTTTTCTTGATGCCAACGGCTCTCTTAATATTGATATCGCCAGTCCTGGAACGAAAATT
>NZ_JBQZXC010000141.1:0-8370 GCF_053555815.1 Shigella sp. SIG6
CTTGCCGTGTCAAAGCAGTTGCTCTTATGCATTAAAATAAAGCCTCTAAGTTTTTGCGAGGAAAAATATCAGATCTTTCTGTCATAGTCCATTTTGGGTCCAGCCAGTGAGGTCATGCTCGCGTTGAGGCCAAAGAATGAGCATGGGCTCAGGTAGAGGGCAAGGCTCTGCTCAGGCATGGATTTGCTTACCTAACCTTCTCATCAATCCAGTCCGCCCACCACTGCATCATTTCTCTGCGCTTAATGTAGCGGATGCCTCACTATCACATAGTGATGGTTCATTACTGCTTTGTAGAATGGATAGAGAACTGAGGATAAAAAGATATCCCAAAACCCCAAAATCTCATCTTTAGGATTTGCAGAAAGGGAGGCGTGAACAGATACCTGCGCATGAAGACGGAACTAGTCCAGATGTGATATTTGTGGTGATCACATACATCATCAACGATGCTCGTTATGGTGAGTTTGATGACTACCCGCTGAAGTGAAAATAGTGTTGTGTACCAAATTGCGTACCAAACTAAAATCACAAATCATGAAACCCTTGTTCATGGCGGTTCTCAGGGGTATTGCGCGTAATCGCGAATTCAGGGTATGGACCCGGTGTGGGTCACTGCTGCGATCCCGGAGTCCATCGCCTGGCTGGTGAAAGATGCCTCGCAGTTTACCCTCACCGTTCCGGCGCGACCGGATAAAACACTCACCATCCGCAAATGGACGCTGCTACCTGGCGTGGATGCCGCGACCCGCACGCTGCAGCTGCGTCTGGAAGTCGACAACGCCGACGAGGCGCTAAAACCGGGCATGAACGCCTGGTTGCAACTCAACACCGCCAGCGAACCGATGCTGCTCATTCCGTCACAGGCGCTGATTGATACCGGCAACGAACAGCGGGTGATTACCGTTGATGCCGACGGGCGCTTTGTACCGAAACGCGTTGCTGTTTTCCAGGCATCGCAAGGCGTCACCGCATTACGCTCTGGTCTGGCGGAAGGTGAAAAGGTGGTTTCCGGCGGCCTGTTCCTGATTGATTCCGAAGCCAATATTTCTGGCGCACTGGAGCGGATGCGCTCTGAAAGTGCTACCCATGCGCATTGAGGGAATAACCAATGATTGAATGGATTATTCGTCGCTCGGTGGCGAACCGTTTTTTGGTGCTGATGGGCGCGTTGTTTCTGAGCATCTGGGGCACCTGGACCATCATTAATACGCCAGTGGATGCGTTGCCGGATCTCTCCGATGTGCAGGTGATTATTAAAACCAGCTATCCCAGCCAGGCACCGCAAATCGTTGAAAATCAGGTGACTTATCCGCTAACCACCACCATGTTGTCGGTGCCTGGCGCGAAGACTGTGCGTGGTTTCTCGCAGTTTGGCGACTCTTATGTGTATGTCATTTTCGAAGATGGCACCGATCCGTACTGGGCGCGTTCGCGGGTGCTGGAGTACCTCAACCAGGTACAGGGTAAGCTGCCTGCGGGAGTCAGCGCCGAGCTGGGACCAGATGCCACGGGTGTTGGCTGGATCTATGAATATGCACTGGTGGATCGCAGCGGTAAGCACGATCTTGCCGATTTACGCTCATTGCAGGACTGGTTTCTCAAATATGAGCTGAAAACCATTCCTGACGTTGCGGAAGTGGCGTCGGTAGGCGGTGTGGTGAAAGAGTATCAGGTGGTTATCGATCCTCAGCGCCTGGCGCAGTATGGCATCAGTCTCGCCGAAGTAAAAAGCGCGCTGGATGCTTCAAACCAGGAAGCGGGCGGTTCGTCAATCGAACTGGCGGAAGCAGAATATATGGTGCGCGCCAGCGGCTATCTACAAACGCTCGACGACTTTAATCACATCGTTTTAAAAGCCAGTGAAAATGGCGTGCCCGTTTATCTGCGCGATGTTGCGAAGGTCCAGATTGGCCCGGAGATGCGCCGGGGCATTGCCGAACTAAACGGCGAAGGCGAAGTGGCGGGCGGGGTGGTGATCCTGCGATCCGGCAAAAACGCCCGAGAAGTGATCGCCGCCGTGAAGGACAAACTGGAAACGCTGAAAAGTAGTCTGCCGGAAGGCGTGGAGATAGTTACAACATACGACCGCAGCCAGCTCATTGACCGGGCCATCGACAACCTCAGCGGCAAGTTGCTGGAAGAGTTTATTGTGGTGGCGGTAGTCTGCGCGCTGTTTCTCTGGCATGTGCGCTCGGCGCTGGTGGCGATTATTTCGTTGCCGCTGGGGTTGTGTATTGCTTTTATTGTCATGCCCTTCCAGGGGCTGAATGCCAATATTATGTCGCTGGGTGGCATTGCGATTGCCGTCGGGGCGATGGTCGATGCCGCTATCGTCATGATCGAGAATGCGCATAAACGGCTGGAAGAGAGGCAGCACCAGCATCCTGACGCCACGCTGGATAATAAAACGCGCTGGCAGGTGATCACCGATGCGTCTGTTGAAGTGGGGCCGGCGCTGTTTATCAGTCTGCTGATTATCACGTTGTCGTTTATCCCGATCTTCACCCTGGAAGGGCAGGAAGGGCGTCTGTTTGGCCCGTTGGCGTTCACCAAAACGTATGCGATGGTGGGTGCGGCGCTGCTGGCGATCGTAGTGATCCCTATCCTGATGGGTTACTGGATCCGTGGCAAAATTCCGCCGGAAAGCAGTAATCCGCTCAATCGCTTTTTGATTCGTGTTTATCATCCGCTGTTGCTGAAAGTACTGCACTGGCCGAAAACCACGCTGCTGGTGGCGGCGCTTTCGGTGCTGACGGTTCTCTGGCCGCTCAATAAAGTTGGCGGGGAATTTTTACAGCAGATCAATGAAGGCGACTTGTTGTATATGCCATCGACGCTGCCGGGGATTTCCGCAGCAGAGGCGGCGAGTATGCTGCAAAAAACCGACAAGCTAATTATGAGCGTACCTGAAGTGGCGCGGGTATTTGGCAAAACCGGGAAAGCGGAAACCGCCACCGATTCTGCTCCGCTGGAGATGGTAGAAACGACCATCCAGCTTAAGCCACAGGATCAGTGGCGGCCAGGCATGACAATGGACAAAATCATTGAGGAACTGGATAACACCGTGCGTCTGCCGGGGCTGGCGAATCTGTGGGTGCCGCCAATTCGTAACCGTATCGATATGCTCTCAACCGGCATTAAAAGCCCCATCGGCATTAAAGTTTCCGGCACTGTGCTGGCGGATATCGACGCGATGGCTGAGCAAATTGAAGAAGTGGCGCGAACGGTGCCAGGCGTAGCTTCTGCGCTTGCCGAGCGGCTGGAAGGTGGGCGCTATATCAACGTTGAGATTAACCGTGAAAAAGCCGCACGTTACGGTATGACGGTGGCGGATGTGCAGTTGTTTGTGACTTCTGCGGTGGGCGGGGCGATGGTTGGCGAAACGGTGGAAGGGATTGCCCGTTATCCAATTAATCTGCGTTATCCGCAAAGCTGGCGCGATAGTCCGCAGGCACTGCGCCAGTTGCCGATCCTGACGCCGATGAAGCAGCAAATCACCCTGGCAGACGTGGCCGACGTTAAAGTCTCTACCGGACCGTCGATGCTGAAAACCGAGAATGCGCGCCCGACGAGCTGGATTTATATCGATGCCCGCGATCGTGACATGGTGTCGGTGGTTCACGATTTGCAAAAAGCGATAGCTGAAAAAGTGCAGTTAAAACCGGGCACCAGCGTGGCATTCTCCGGGCAGTTCGAGCTACTGGAGCGCGCCAACCATAAGCTGAAACTCATGGTGCCGATGACACTGATGATCATCTTCGTGCTGTTGTATCTGGCATTCCGTCGGGTGGGCGAAGCGTTGCTGATTATCAGCAGCGTACCGTTTGCGCTGGTGGGCGGCATCTGGTTACTGTGGTGGATGGGCTTTCATCTTTCTGTGGCGACGGGTACCGGCTTTATTGCCCTTGCCGGGGTCGCCGCCGAATTTGGCGTGGTGATGCTGATGTATTTACGTCACGCCATAGAGGCCGAGCCGTCGTTGAATAATCCACAAACATTCAGCGAGCAGAAGCTGGATGAGGCGTTGTATCACGGCGCGGTCCTGCGCGTGCGCCCGAAAGCGATGACGGTGGCGGTGATTATCGCCGGTCTGCTGCCGATTCTGTGGGGAACGGGGGCTGGTTCAGAGGTGATGAGCCGGATTGCCGCACCGATGATTGGCGGCATGATCACCGCACCTTTGCTGTCGCTGTTTATTATCCCGGCGGCGTATAAGCTGATGTGGCTGCACCGACATCGGGTACGGAATTAAAGCAGGATACCTCGTTTAACCGTGTGGATTGTGTCTTGCGACGATGGGCACTAAATGTTAAAAGGTGCCCCTCAACAAAAAAGACACACAGGGGAAAGGCGTGAAAAACGCGTCAACCGTATCGGAAGATACTGCGTCGAATCAAGAGCCGACGCTTCATCGCGGATTACATAACCGTCATATTCAACTGATTGCGCTGGGTGGCGCAATTGGTACTGGTCTGTTTCTTGGCATTGGCCCGGCGATTCAGATGGCGGGTCCGGCTGTATTGCTGGGCTACGGCGTCGCCGGGATCATCGCTTTCCTGATTATGCGCCAGCTTGGCGAGATGGTGGTCGAAGAGCCGGTATCCGGTTCATTTGCCCACTTTGCCTATAAATACTGGGGACCGTTTGCGGGCTTCCTCTCTGGCTGGAACTACTGGGTAATGTTCGTGCTGGTGGGAATGGCAGAGCTGACCGCTGCGGGCATCTATATGCAGTACTGGTTCCCGGATGTTCCAACGTGGATTTGGGCTGCCGCCTTCTTTATTATCATCAACGCCGTTAACCTGGTGAACGTGCGCTTATATGGCGAAACCGAGTTCTGGTTTGCGCTGATTAAAGTGCTGGCGATCATCGGTATGATCGGCTTTGGCCTGTGGCTGCTGTTTTCTGGTCACGGCGGCGAGAAAGCCAGTATCGACAACCTCTGGCGCTACGGTGGTTTCTTCGCCACCGGCTGGAATGGGCTGATTTTGTCGCTGGCGGTAATTATGTTCTCCTTCGGCGGTCTGGAGCTGATTGGGATTACAGCCGCTGAAGCGCGCGATCCGGAAAAAAGCATTCCAAAAGCGGTAAATCAGGTGGTGTATCGCATCCTGCTGTTTTATATCGGTTCACTGGTGGTTTTACTGGCACTCTATCCGTGGGTGGAAGTGAAATCCAACAGTAGCCCGTTTGTGATGATTTTCCATAATCTCGACAGCAATGTGGTAGCTTCTGCGCTGAACTTCGTCATTCTGGTGGCATCGCTGTCGGTGTATAACAGCGGGGTTTACTCTAACAGCCGCATGCTGTTTGGCCTTTCTGTGCAGGGTAATGCGCCGAAGTTTTTGACTCGCGTCAGCCGTCGCGGTGTGCCGATTAACTCGCTGATGCTTTCCGGAGCGATCACTTCGCTGGTGGTGTTAATCAACTATCTGCTGCCGCAAAAAGCGTTTGGTCTGCTGATGGCGCTGGTGGTAGCAACGTTGCTGTTGAACTGGATTATGATCTGCCTGGCGCATCTGCGTTTTCGCGCGGCGATGCGACGTCAGGGGCGTGAAACACAGTTTAAGGCGCTGCTCTATCCGTTCGGCAACTATCTTTGCATCGCCTTCCTCGGCATGATTTTGCTGCTGATGTGCACGATGGATGATATGCGCTTGTCAGCGATCCTGCTGCCGGTGTGGATTGTATTCCTGTTTGTGGCATTTAAAACGCTGCGTCGGAAATAAGGCATTCACGCTACATCCGACAAAACGATGTCCGCTCTCATCCATTCGATGAGAGCGGTTTTTTTAATTACTGCTTAAATGCACCCGCCAGAGAGCGAATATCATTGCCGGTTGGCGACTGATGAAGTCGCAGACCAAACTCTTCGACAATCGCAAATATGTGATCGAATATATCAGCCTGAATGCTTTCATATTCCAGCCACACCACGGTGTTAGTAAACGCGTAGATCTCGAGCGGTAAACCGTTATCACCTGGAGCCAGTTGGCGTACCATTAAGGTCATATCTTTACGAATCCGCGGATGGTTACGCAGATATTCGTTCAGATAGGCACGAAAGGTTCCAATATTGGTCATTCGGCGCAGGTTTAATACCGACTCCGTAGAACCTTGCTGGCGATTCCACTCATTAATTTCCTGATGGCGGCTGGTTAAATAAGGCTTTAACAAATGCGCTTTATTCAGACGTTGCATTTCGTCTTCATCAAGAAAACGAATACTGGTGACATCAATACTGATACTGCGCTTAATACGTCGCCCGCCAGATGCTGACATCCCGCTCCAGTTTTTAAAGGAGTCAGAAACCAGAGACCAGGTGGGAATAGTGGTAATGGTATTGTCCCAGTTACGCACTTTGACGGTGGTTAACCCAATATCGATCACCGCGCCATCCGCGCCGTATTTCGGCATTTCCAGCCAGTCGCCCAGTTTCAGCATATCGTTCGCGGAAAGCTGAATACCTGCCACCAGACCAAGAATCGGATCTTTAAATACCAACATCAGCACGGCAGCCATTGCACCAAGACCGCTGATCAGAATCGCTGGCGACTGACCAATCAGCAGCGAGATCATCAAAATGCCGACCAGGATTGCGCCGATCAGTTTAATCCCCTGAAATATCCCTTTCAGCGGTAACTGAGATGCCGCCGGGAATTTCTGCGCCAGATTCAAAATAACATCCAGCAACGAGAAGACTGAAAGCAGCGCATACATCATGATCCACAACTGCGCGCAGGTAGTCAGAATATCTGCCGCTTCGGTGCCTTTTTGCAGCCAGAATACCGCCTGAATATTGACGATAATCCCCTGCAGGGTAAAAGCTAAACGGTGGAAGAGTTTATTCTGGGTAATGATTTGCAACCAAAGCCGTGAACTGGCGATGGCACGTTTTTCGAAGGTCCGCAGTACCACCCAATGCAAAATAATATGCACCACGACGGCGGTCAGAAAAATAATACCGAAAATCATCACCATCGAGGTGGTGTGATCGATCTCAATACCCGCTAAATCTTCAACCTGGGATATTAAATCCTGCATAACGTCTCCTTTATACAACAGCAGCCTATGATGACGGCTGAAACAGGGTTATGCAAATCAGGAGAATCTGAGGGGAGCCGGGCAGATGCCCGGCAAGAGAGAATTACACTTCGGTTAAGGTGGTGTTTTGCGGCAGACGAGATTTCGGCAGCGTAGCGTTAAAATCTTCAACGCTGTGATGACCTACCGGAACAACCACCAGACTGGTGTAGCCTTTCTCTTTCAGACCAAATTCTGCATCGAGGATTGCGGCGTCAAAACCTTCGATGGGCACCGCGTCCAGACCCAGCGCCGCCACGCCGAGCAGGAAGTTACCGACGTTGAGATAAACCTGTTTTGCCATCCACTCTGCATCATCATGCAGATCTTTACGGTGCATATCGGCGAAGAACTTGCGACCTTTATCGTTCGCGGCTTTCGCTTCCGGCGTGGCAAAGCGGCCATCGGCATCTTCCTGGTCAACAACCAGCTTCAGCCAGGCATCGTCCATCGCGGTTTTTGCACAGAACACCACGACGTGCGAGGCATCAAGTATTTTACGTTTGTTGAACACATAATTACCGGCAGCGGATTTGGCAACACGCGCTTTACCTTCTTCCGTGCTGGCAACAATAAAATGCCACGGCTGGGAGTTGGTGCTGGATGGGCTGTATTGCAGTAGCGTTTTGATCTGCTCGGCCTGTTCCGGGGTAAGTTTTTTGCTGGCATCAAATGCCTTAGTGGAATGACGCTTTAAGGCGACAGAAATGATATCCATACAGACTCCATGTGTAAGTAATTTTGCGTGCCAGCAGATTACAAGGTTCAACGAGAAATGGTAAGCGAGAAAAATGCGCTATAGATTCCCGCTTTAGCCTGGACGCACTCTTTTTTGATCGCGTTTAGCCAGACCATCAACCACCAGATTCCACGAATCGTTGATCAGATCGCGAAGTAACGCTTCGGAGATTTCCTCGCCGGAATACACCGAAATCCAGTGCTTTTTATTCATGTGATACCCTGGCTTAATGCTTGGGTATATTTGCTGATTTAACAGGGATTTTTGTGGATCGGACTTCAGATTGATAAAGGGGACGCCGCGTAGCTCCGACGACAGCATAAAAATCTTGCCGCCAATTTTAAAAACATCGAACTCCGGGCCAAAAGGCCAGCAAAGCTCGACAAAGGGTAACTCAAGAGCTAGGCGTTTCGCCGTTTCGTGCAGTGATTGCTTATCCATAAACGTTCCTTTAGGCGAAGGAGAATAAGCAAAGTATGCCGCGAAGTTCGGCGATAATCGACGTTTAATCCGCCAGCGAGAACCAGCGTTGCCAGATAAAGCGC
>NZ_JBQZXC010000142.1:0-8349 GCF_053555815.1 Shigella sp. SIG6
CACGACTTTCGTTTGAGATTAAATAACTTGCCGTTGCCACGTACGCAATTGCCAGAATGCTGACATATCGCAGTGTTGAAATAGACATCGATCTTTTCGCCGGTATAACAGCGATAACCCCCGTCCAGTAGCGCCTGATCCATGACCTTCCCTCTCTCATCAGTATGATTATCGCTATAAGCATAGCACTGGCAGTTTCCGTTGCCAGAGTCTCTTCCCCTATATAGCCAATCATTTTTACTCCCTTTGAATTACCCGCCTCATCAGAGATAATGCTTAAGAAATTTGTCACACAAGGAAGCTGATGAGACATTCATTGCCCTACCACATATTACGCAAACGTCCGATGAAATTGAGTACCACTGTGATCTTAATGGTCAGCGCGGTACTGTTCTCGGTGCTATTGGTGGTGCATCTGATTTACTTCTCGCAAATCAGTGATATGACGCGAGACGGGCTGGCCAACAAGGCACTGGCAGTGGCGCGTACCCTCGCCGACTCGCCGGAAATCCGTCAGGGCTTGCAGAAAAAACCGCAGGAGAGTGGCATCCAGGCCATCGCGGAAGCCGTGCGCAAACGCAACGATCTGCTGTTTATTGTCGTTACCGATATGCAAAGTCTTCGCTACTCACATCCTGAAGCCCAGCGTATTGGTCAGCCATTTAAAGGTGATGACATCCTTAATGCGCTGAATGGCGAAGAAAATGTCTCTATCAATCGCGGTTTTCTGGCGCAGGCTTTACGCGTATTTACCCCCATCTACGATGAAAATCATAAACAAATTGGCGTGGTGGCGATCGGCCTTGAGTTAAGCCGCGTGACCCAACAGATCAATGACAGTCGCTGGAGCATTATCTGGTCGGTATTATTTGGCATGCTGGTCGGACTGATTGGCACCTGCATTCTGGTTAAGGTACTGAAAAAAATCCTTTTCGGCCTGGAACCCTACGAAATCTCCACGCTGTTTGAGCAACGCCAGGCCATGTTGCAGTCTATCAAAGAAGGCGTCGTTGCCGTGGACGATCGCGGCGAGGTCACGCTGATCAACGATGCCGCACAAGAATTGCTGAATTACCGTAAGTCGCAGGACGATGAGAAACTGTCGACGCTCAGCCACTCATGGTCACAGGTGGTAGATGTCTCGGAAGTGTTACGCGACGGTACGCCGCGCCGCGACGAAGAGATTACGATTAAAGACCGGCTATTACTGATCAACACCGTTCCGGTGCGCAGTAATGGCGTTATCATCGGTGCCATTTCAACCTTCAGGGACAAAACTGAAGTTCGTAAACTGATGCAGCGACTCGACGGTCTGGTCAACTATGCTGACGCACTTCGTGAACGATCCCACGAATTTATGAATAAATTGCATGTGATTCTCGGATTATTGCATCTGAAGAGTTATAAGCAGTTGGAAGATTACATTCTCAAAACAGCCAATAACTATCAGGAAGAGATTGGCTCTCTGCTGGGTAAGATCAAATCTCCGGTTATCGCTGGTTTTTTAATCAGCAAGATTAACCGCGCGACCGATTTAGGCCATACGCTGATTTTAAACAGTGAAAGCCAGCTGCCAGACAGCGGCAGTGAGGACCAGGTCGCGACGCTGATTACCACATTGGGAAATCTGATAGAAAACGCGCTGGAAGCATTAGGGCCGGAACCCGGTGGCGAAATTAGCGTAACATTGCACTACCGTCACGGCTGGCTGCACTGCGAAGTTAACGATGATGGACCGGGGATCGCACCCGACAAAATCGATCACATTTTTGACAAAGGTGTCTCGACAAAAGGAAGCGAGCGAGGCGTCGGTTTAGCACTTGTCAAACAACAGGTAGAAAATCTCGGCGGCAGCATCGCCGTGGAATCGGAACCGGGGATTTTCACACAATTTTTTGTCCAGATACCTTGGGACGGGGAGAGGTCGAACAGATGATCAATGTATTAATTATCGATGACGACGCAATGGTCGCGGAGCTGAATCGCCGATACGTAGCACAAATCCCAGGCTTTCAATGCTGTGGAACAGCCTCGACGCTGGAGAAAGCCAAAGAGATTATCTTCAATAGCGATGCGCCTATCGACCTGATATTGCTCGATATCTATATGCAAAAAGAGAACGGGCTCGATTTACTGCCTGTCCTGCATAACGCGCGTTGCAAAAGTGATGTGATTGTCATCTCCTCCGCAGCCGATGCGGCAACCATTAAAGATTCGCTGCATTACGGTGTCGTGGATTACCTGATCAAACCCTTCCAGGCTTCCCGCTTTGAAGAGGCGCTCACCGGCTGGCGGCAAAAGAAAATGGCGCTGGAAAAACATCAGTATTATGACCAGGCCGAGCTTGATCAGCTAATCCACGGCAGCAGCTCCAACGAACAGGATCCTCGTCGCTTGCCAAAAGGCTTAACGCCGCAGACGTTACGCACGCTGTGCCAGTGGATTGACGCGCATCAGGACTATGAGTTTTCAACCGACGAGCTGGCTAACGAGGTTAACATCTCGCGTGTTTCCTGCCGAAAATACCTCATCTGGCTGGTCAACTGCCACATCTTGTTCACCAGTATCCATTATGGCGTCACGGGGCGTCCGGTTTACCGTTACCGTATTCAGGCAGAACACTACTCACTGCTGAAACAATATTGCCAATAACGGATCGCTGGTTATCTGTAAGTAATAATTATTACCGTAATGCAAAATACCCCTGGCACAAGTTACATCGTTAATCAGTAAAACTTGTGCCAGATCAAATATAATTATCCCTCCATCATCGTTAAAAATTAATATCTCTTCAGATGAACGGTGTTTTTAATTTCAAAACGATAACAAAAGTTAATTAACTATTATGTCACCCGCATTATGTGTATTTTTACCCACAAATGGGTAGATCATATTAATCTATAAACCTAATGATATCTGCCCTGAGAACAAAAAATAGACCGATAAATATCAATAAGATAACAGCAAACAAAACATTAACATCTGCGCAGTACAAACTATAAACCCATCGCCAGAGAGTTTTTCTCTCTGAAAAAGCCGCTTATCACAGTGCATAAATTTGCCGCTGCTTTAATCAGCCAATATTCACTGTGAGGTATTTGCTAAAGCCGGTAACGACCAAACGGATATTTAGTCAGGCTCTGAAAACAGTTCATACAAAACAGAACGTGACTGTGATCTATTCGGCAAAAATTTAAATAGGATTATCGCGAGGGTTCACACATGTTATTTACTATCCAACTTATCATAATACTAATATGTCTGTTTTATGGTGCCAGAAAGGGTGGTATCGCGCTGGGTTTATTAGGCGGTATCGGTCTGGTCATTCTGGTCTTCGTCTTCCACCTTCAGCCAGGTAAACCACCAGTTGATGTCATGCTGGTTATCATTGCGGTGGTGGCGGCATCGGCGACCTTGCAAGCTTCGGGCGGTCTTGATGTCATGCTGCAAATTGCTGAGAAGCTGCTGCGCCGCAACCCGAAATATGTCTCAATTGTCGCGCCGTTTGTGACCTGTACACTGACCATTCTTTGCGGTACGGGTCATGTGGTTTACACCATTCTGCCGATCATCTACGACGTCGCCATTAAGAACAACATCCGTCCGGAACGTCCGATGGCGGCAAGTTCTATCGGTGCACAGATGGGGATTATCGCCAGTCCGGTGTCGGTTGCGGTCGTGTCTCTGGTTGCGATGCTGGGTAATGTCACCTTTGATGGTCGCCATCTTGAGTTCCTCGATCTGCTGGCAATCACCATTCCATCGACGTTAATCGGTATCCTGGCGATCGGTATCTTCAGCTGGTTCCGCGGTAAAGATCTGGATAAAGACGAAGAGTTCCAGAAATTCATCTCCGTACCGGAAAACCGTGAGTATGTTTACGGTGATACCGCGACGCTGCTGGATAAAAAACTGCCGAAAAGCAACTGGCTGGCAATGTGGATTTTCCTCGGGGCAATCGCTGTAGTCGCCCTTCTTGGTGCTGATTCGGACCTGCGTCCATCCTTCGGCGGCAAACCGCTGTCGATGGTACTGGTTATTCAGATGTTTATGCTGCTGACCGGGGCGCTGATTATTATCCTGACCAAAACCAATCCCGCGTCTATCTCAAAAAACGAAGTCTTCCGTTCCGGTATGATCGCCATCGTGGCGGTGTACGGTATCGCATGGATGGCAGAAACCATGTTCGGTGCGCATATGTCTGAAATTCAGGGCGTACTGGGTGAAATGGTGAAAGAGTATCCGTGGGCGTATACCATTGTTCTGCTGCTGGTTTCCAAGTTTGTAAACTCTCAGGCTGCGGCGCTGGCGGCGATTGTTCCGGTCGCGCTGGCGATCGGCGTTGATCCGGCATACATCGTGGCTTCAGCACCGGCTTGCTACGGTTATTACATCCTGCCGACTTATCCGAGCGATCTGGCAGCGATTCAGTTTGACCGTTCCGGCACTACCCACATCGGTCGCTTCGTCATCAACCACAGTTTTATTCTGCCGGGGTTGATTGGTGTGAGCGTATCGTGCGTCTTCGGCTGGATCTTCGCCGCGATGTACGGGTTCTTATAAATGCACTTTGCGTGCCGCCCGTGACTACGCGGCACGCCATTTTCGAATAACAAATACAGAGTTACAGGCTGGAAGCTATGTCAAACAAACCCTTTATCTACCAGGCACCTTTCCCGATGGGGAAAGACAATACCGAATACTATCTACTCACTTCCGATTACGTTAGCGTTGCCGACTTCGACGGCGAAACCATCCTGAAAGTGGAACCAGAAGCCCTGACCCTGCTGGCGCAGCAAGCCTTTCACGACGCTTCTTTCATGCTCCGTCCGGCACACCAGAAACAGGTTGCGGCTATTCTTCACGATCCAGAAGCCAGCGAAAACGACAAGTACGTGGCACTGCAATTCTTAAGAAACTCCGAAATCGCCGCCAAAGGCGTGCTGCCGACCTGCCAGGATACCGGCACCGCGATCATCGTCGGTAAAAAAGGCCAGCGCGTGTGGACCGGTGGCGGTGATGAAGAAGCGCTGTCGAAAGGCGTCTATAACACCTATATCGAAGATAACCTGCGCTACTCGCAAAACGCGGCGCTGGACATGTACAAAGAGGTCAACACCGGCACTAACCTGCCTGCGCAAATCGACCTGTACGCGGTAGATGGCGATGAGTACAAATTCCTTTGCGTTGCGAAAGGCGGCGGCTCTGCCAACAAAACGTATCTCTACCAGGAAACCAAAGCCCTGCTGACTCCCGGCAAACTGAAAAACTTCCTCGTCGAGAAAATGCGTACCCTCGGTACTGCAGCCTGCCCGCCGTACCATATCGCGTTTGTGATTGGCGGTACGTCTGCGGAAACCAACCTGAAAACCGTCAAATTAGCAAGCGCTCACTATTACGATGAACTGCCGACGGAAGGGAACGAACATGGTCAGGCGTTCCGCGATGTCCAGCTGGAACAGGAACTGCTGGAAGAGGCCCAGAAACTCGGTCTTGGCGCGCAGTTTGGCGGTAAATACTTCGCGCACGACATTCGCGTTATCCGTCTGCCACGTCACGGCGCATCCTGCCCGGTAGGCATGGGCGTCTCCTGCTCCGCTGACCGTAACATTAAAGCGAAAATCAACCGCGAAGGTATCTGGATCGAAAAACTGGAACACAATCTAGGTCAGTACATTCCACAAGAACTGCGTCAGGCCGGTGAAGGCGAAGCGGTGAAGGTCGACCTTAACCGCCCGATGAAAGAGATCCTCGCCCAGCTTTCGCAATATCCGGTTTCCACTCGTTTGTCGCTCACTGGCACCATTATTGTGG
Source organism: Shigella sp. SIG6 (assembly GCF_053555815.1). Lineage (NCBI taxonomy): Bacteria > Pseudomonadati > Pseudomonadota > Gammaproteobacteria > Enterobacterales > Enterobacteriaceae > Shigella > Shigella sp. SIG6. The sequence continues at coordinate 5,815 of NZ_JBQZXC010000142.1, forward strand.
GTCGAGATATTGCACACGCCAAGCTGAAAGAGCTGATTGACGCCGGTAAAGAACTTCCGCAGTACATCAAAGATCACCCGATCTACTACGCGGGTCCGGCGAAAACCCCTGCCGGTTATCCATCAGGTTCACTTGGCCCAACCACCGCAGGTCGTATGGACTCCTATGTGGATCTGCTGCAATCCCACGGCGGCAGCATGATCATGCTGGCGAAAGGCAACCGCAGCCAGCAGGTTACCGACGCGTGTCATAAACACGGCGGCTTCTACCTCGGTAGCATCGGCGGTCCGGCGGCGGTACTGGCGCAGCAGAGCATCAAGCATCTGGAATGCGTCGCTTATCCGGAGCTGGGTATGGAAGCTATCTGGAAAATCGAAGTAGAAGATTTCCCGGCGTTTATCCTGGTCGATGACAAAGGTAACGACTTCTTCCAGCAAATCGTCAACAAACAGTGCGCGAACTGCACTAAGTAACCTCTTCGGCCCAGCGCCTGGCAGCATGCTGCCAGGTGATCCCCCTGGGCCACCTCTTTTGCGATTGTAATTTCATGCTTGCTGGTGAATAGTCAGTATTTTCCCTGACTTGCGAACTCACCATGACCCGCACACTCAAGCCGTTAATTCTTAACACCGGCGCACTGGCGCTAACGTTAATCCTGATTTATACCGGCATTTCGGCCCATGACAAACTCACCTGGCTGCTGGAAGTGACACCGGTGATTATCGTCGTGCCGCTACTACTTGCCACCGCCAGACGTTACCCGTTAACGCTGCTGCTCTATACGCTCATCTTCTTTCACGCCATCATCCTGATGGTAGGCGGGCAGTACACCTACGCGAAAGTCCCCGTTGGTTTTGAGGTGCAGGAATGGCTGGGGTTGAGTCGTAATCCGTATGACAAGCTGGGGCACTTTTTCCAGGGGCTGGTGCCTGCACTGGTGGCACGAGAAATTCTCGTTCGCGGGATGTACGTGCGCGGACGTAAAATGGTGGCGTTTCTGGTCTGTTGCGTGGCGCTGGCGATAAGCGCGATGTATGAATTAATCGAGTGGTGGGCGGCACTGGCGATGGGCCAGGGAGCGGATGATTTTCTCGGTACCCAAGGCGACCAGTGGGACACGCAATCCGATATGTTCTGCGCGCTGCTTGGCGCATTAACGACAGTGATATTGCTCGCTCGCTTTCATTGCCGCCAGCTACGGCGCTATGGCTTGATAACCGGATAACAACGTGCACTTTGTTGATGCCGGATGCGGCGTGAATTCCTTATCCGGTCTACAAAATTTGCAAATCCAAAGCATTACATTAAGACGTGGCCTGATAAACATATCGCATCAGGCCATTTTCGTTAGCTATTGTCCACGTCAGGCTTTCACATCACTCACTGCACCGACCGGAATATCAGCATGAACAGGCTCGGGCGGTACTTTGCGATATTTATCCAGCAGATGAATCTGGATCCTGCGCAGCGTGTCGCCATTGAGGCGATAGAAACGGAAGTAGAGAATCAGCGTTACCATGAAAAACAGAGTCGGTAGAGCAATCATAATAAACTGCATACCTAATAGGGCTTGCGTAGACTGTTCAACATTCGGTACATAGCCAATCATCCCTAACACAACCGCAATGAAAAAAGCCGCAAAGGCTGAACCGCCCTTCACCACCATAGTCTGCACGGAGTAAGCGATGCTTTCACAGCGTACGTGCAGTTTATATTCACCGTAATCAACGGTATCTGCCACCATGATGACCTGTAATACCCAGAAAAGCGCCGTTCCCACATTCAGCAAAATACCCGCAATCACAATGAGGACGACGTTGTGATAGCTCATTAATGCCATTAACAGGAGAACACCACAGCTTAACACCGGAAGAATAGATGCTCCGGCCCATAAAATGCGTCGGGATAATGATTTAACTAAGCGTGGGAAGAATACTAACGTCACCAGGTTAGCAGCTCCCGCATACGACAGATAATAGGGGAACAAATCCGCATCACCGATAACATATGAGAAATAATAGATAGCAAATCCGGTAATAATATTGCTGGCTACATTATAAGCAAGAGCCATACCCAAGAGGCATGAAAGCTGATCGTTTTTATAAATAAGCGCAACGATGGCTTTAAGTGTCAGATGGCTTCCTTCAGCAGACGATTGATTGTCTGACGAAAAGACTTCATGCACATTGCGCAGAGTGATGATGGTTGAAACAATAAAAAAGGCGATCAATACCAGAGTGAACATCTGAAAGCCAAATCCCCGATCGCCACCGCCGACATAATTAACAAATGGTAGCGTCACACCTGCCGTAACAAAGCCTGCCAGACTGGCAAAAAAACGCGGATAAGGAACCAGTTGTTCGCGTTCACGTTTATCGAGCGTGATGGTTGGAACCAGCGACCAGAAGGGAATATCCATAATGGTGTAAGTCATGCCCCAGAGGATGTAGGTCACGCAAACTAGACTGGCCCCCTGAATCTCCAGACAACCAGTATCACTTATTTAAGTGATAGTCTTAATACTAGTTTTTAGAC
>NZ_JBQZXC010000143.1:0-8249 GCF_053555815.1 Shigella sp. SIG6
AAAAGGCAAATAAAATAACTAAAGGATTTATTCAATGAAAAGAAAAGTACTGGCACTTTTAATTCCTGCCCTGCTCGCCGCAGGTGCTGCACATGCAGCCGAAGTTTATAATAAAGACGGCAACAAATTAGATCTGTATGGCAAAGTTGATGGCCTGCATTATTTTTCTGATAATTCAGCGAAAGATGGCGACCAGAGCTATGCGCGTCTGGGTTTTAAAGGCGAAACCCAAATTAACGATCAACTTACTGGCTACGGTCAATGGGAATACAATATTCAGGCAAACAACACTGAATCTTCAAAAAACCAGTCATGGACCCGTCTGGCATTTGCCGGACTGAAATTTGCAGATTACGGTTCTTTCGATTACGGACGTAATTATGGCGTAATGTACGACATCGAAGGCTGGACCGATATGCTGCCTGAATTTGGCGGTGACTCTTATACCAATGCAGACAACTTTATGACTGGTCGAGCCAATGGCGTCGCGACTTATCGTAATACTGATTTCTTCGGTCTGGCAAATGGTCTGAACTTCGCGGTGCAGTATCAAGGTAACAACGAAGGAGCCAGTAATGGTCAGGAAGGCACCAATAACGAACGCGATGTTCGTCATGAAAACGGTGACGGCTGGGGTCTTTCCACAACATATGATTTAGGCATGGGCTTTAGCGCTGGTGCGGCATACACCTCTTCTGACCGCACCAATGACCAGGTTAACCATACTGCGGCGGGTGGTGATAAAGCAGACGCGTGGACTGCTGGGCTAAAATACGATGCTAACAATATTTACCTAGCAACCATGTATTCAGAAACGCGTAATATGACCCCGTTTGGCGACAGCGATTATGCAGTTGCGAACAAAACCCAGAACTTTGAAGTTACTAGTACCAGTTTGATTTTGGTCTGCGTCCGGCAGTCTCTTTCCTGATGTCTAAAGGCCGTGACCTTCACGCTGCTGGTGGTGCAGACAACCCGGCAGGTGTTGATGATAAAGATCTGGTTAAATACGCCGATGTTGGCGCAACTTACTATTTCAATAAAAACATGTCCACCTATGTTGACTATAAAATCAACCTGTTGGATGAAGATGACAGTTTCTACGCTGCCAACGGCATCTCTACCGATGATATTGTCGCTTTAGGTCTGGTTTATCAGCTCTAAATCCTCCTGCCCGCTGTTATGGCGGGCTTTTTCTGCTTATTCTTCCTCCTTTGATCTAAATTAAAAATGTGAACTCCGTCATTACACAAAAAGTGTCATCTGGCGTTACACTTTATGCGGATACTAAAACAGGAGGTTTTATGAACAGAACGATTCTTGTCCCTATCGATATTTCAGATTCAGAATTAACTCAACGCGTGATTAGCCACGTTGAGGCAGAGGCAAAGATTGATGATGCAGAGGTTCATTTCCTGACGGTAATACCTTCACTGCCCTACTATGCCTCTCTGGGTTTAGCGTATTCCGCAGAATTACCGGCAATGGATGACCTGAAAGCGGAAGCCAAATCGCAACTGGAAGAGATCATTAAAAAATTTAAACTGCCAACCGACAGAGTGCATGTCCATGTTGAGGAAGGCTCGCCCAAAGACCGCATTCTGGAATTGGCGAAGAAGATCCCCGCTCATATGATCATCATTGCTTCCCATCGACCGGATATCACCACTTATCTGCTCGGTTCCAACGCCGCAGCTGTAGTGCGTCACGCAGAGTGCTCCGTGCTGGTTGTGCGCTGACACTAACGCCCGCACATTGCTGCGGGCTTTTTGATTCATTTCGCAAATGTGCTGACATTTTCCCCTCTAATCCGTACCATACACGCCACAGTTTTTATATCAGATTTCTTATGCTGGGCGTTCCGGCATGACGCATACTCTTCTGATGCCATATAACGAATTGAGTCGCTTTTAAATGTCGCAAAATCAAGAAATTAGTAAGAAAGAACAATACAACCTGAACAAATTACAAAAACGTCTGCGTCGTAACGTGGGCGAAGCCATTGCTGACTTCAATATGATTGAAGAAGGCGATCGCATCATGGTTTGCCTCTCCGGGGGTAAAGACAGCTATACCATGCTGGAGATTCTGCGCAATTTGCAGCAAAGCGCGCCAATCAATTTTTCGCTGGTGGCTGTTAACCTCGATCAAAAGCAACCGGGCTTCCCGGAACACGTTCTGCCCGAGTATCTTGAAAAGCTGGGCGTTGAGTACAAGATTGTTGAAGAGAACACTTACGGTATCGTGAAAGAGAAGATTCCAGAGGGCAAAACCACTTGCTCACTGTGTTCTCGGCTACGTCGCGGTATCCTTTATCGCACCGCAACGGAACTGGGGACGACGAAGATCGCGTTGGGTCACCATCGTGACGATATCCTGCAAACGTTGTTCTTAAATATGTTCTACGGCGGCAAGATGAAAGGTATGCCTCCGAAACTGATGAGCGATGATGGCAAACATATCGTTATTCGTCCACTGGCCTACTGCCGCGAGAAAGATATTCAGCGATTTGCCGATGCAAAAGCGTTCCCGATTATTCCGTGCAACCTGTGCGGTTCACAGCCTAACCTGCAACGTCAGGTGATTGCTGACATGTTGCGTGACTGGGATAAACGTTATCCAGGGCGTATCGAGACGATGTTCAGCGCGATGCAGAATGTGGTGCCGTCGCATCTGTGCGATACCAACCTGTTCGATTTCAAAGGCATTACCCACGGTTCTGAAGTGGTTAACGGGGGTGATCTGGCGTTTGATCGCGAAGAGATCCCACTACAACCGGCGGGCTGGCAGCCAGAAGAAGATGAAAATCAGTTGGATGAGTTACGGCTGAATGTGGTTGAAGTGAAATAACCAAGATAGCGCCCGATGCGCAAGCGTATCGGGCTACTCTTATGGAGGCCGGATAAGACGCGGCCAGCGTCGCATCCGGCAATCCCGAATAAGATGTTTACTCTTGCACCCGGCAATTCAACATTTCATTATTTTAATAACCGCACCCGGCACGTTTTTCCTTTAATCTTCCCGCCCTGTAACTGTTTCCATGCTTTATGAGCAACAGCCTGACGGACCGCGACATAGACATGCGCCGGATGCACGGCGATTTTGCCAATATCTGCGCCATCAAGCCCGATATCTCCTGTCAGTGCACCTAATACATCACCCGGGCGCATTTTGGCTTTTTTCCCGCCATCGATACACAACGTTGCCATTTCTGCTTCCAGCGTCACAATGGAACTATTAGCTGGCGGCGTTTGCCAGTTAAGTTTTATCTGCAACATGTCAGAAATGATATTGGCCCGCTGTGCTTCTTCCGGAGCACAGAAACTGATCGCCAGACCGCTATTTCCTGCACGAGCTGTACGACCGATGCGATGTACATGAACTTCAGGGTCCCACGCCAGCTCAAAGTTCACCACCAGCTCAAGCGATTTAATATCCAGACCACGCGCAGCAACATCAGTCGCAACCAGTACACGGGCGCTACCGTTAGCAAAACGTACCAGGGTCTGATCGCGATCGCGTTGATCCAGATCGCCGTGTAACGACAATGCACTTTGCTCTACTTCATTCAGCGCGTCGCAGACAGCCTGGCAATCTTTTTTGGTATTGCAAAACACCACACAAGAGGATGGCTGATGCAAGCTTAATAACCGTTGCAACAGAGGAATTTTGCCTTTACTGGATGTCTCATAAAATTGTTGTTCAATGGGTGGCAAAGCATCTGTTGAGTCAATTTCAATCGCCAAAGGATCGCGTTGCACTCGTCCGCTGATTGCGGCGATGGCTTCCGGCCAGGTTGCCGAAAACAGAAGCGTCTGTCGAGATGCAGGCGCAAAACGGATGACATCATCAATGGCATCGCTAAATCCCATATCCAGCATGCGGTCGGCCTCATCCATCACCAAAGTATTCAGCGCATCCAGTGATACCGTGCCTTTTTGCAAGTGATCCAGCAAACGACCCGGCGTTGCCACGATAATATGCGGCGCATGTTGCAACGAATCACGCTGCATACCGAACGGTTGACCACCGCACGACGTCAAAATTTTGGTATTTGGCAGAAAACGCGCCAGCCGACGCAATTCACCTGCCACCTGATCCGCCAGTTCACGCGTAGGACACAGCACTAAAGCCTGGGTTTGAAATAGCGACGCATCAATTTGCTGTAACAAGCCGAGGCCAAAAGCCGCCGTTTTGCCGCTGCCGGTTTTCGCCTGCACGCGAACATCTTTTCCGGCAAGGATCGCCGGAAGCGCGGCGGCCTGCACCGGCGTCATGGTTAAATAACCCAACTCATTAAGGTTCGTGAGTTGGGCGGGAGGCAAAACATTCAGGGTAGAAAAAGCGGTCACAATCTATTCTCGTGGTCATCGACGCAAAGTTAGCAGGCGCGTATCCTCGCAGATCTACGCTCACGATGCGACAATTTAATCGGTTCTTCATCGGGTGGTGGGTCAGGCATGGGTTGTGGGCGAGGGATCGGATCGGGCACTGGAACAGGATCGCCAGGAATCGGTTCAGGGACAGGAATTTGCAAATAAATAAGTGTCGTCATATTTCCCTCCGGTCATTGGGTGGACTCTTAAAGGGTAGACGCTGATAAATAACAGGCAAAAAAAAGCCGACTCATCAAAGTCGGCGTCGTACGAATCAATTGTGCTATGCAGTAATTCAAAAAAGGAAGTAAGACAATATGGAGCGCAACGCCCATCGCTTGACGTTGCATTCACCTGCAAGGGAGATATTGCCCTGAATGGGTAGAGAGTTTATTGACTTCGCTCAAACTTTGCGGCGTTTTTGTATACAGACAGCCGGAAAAATTGCTTTTGTTACAACCATTTACTACGGTGCAACCATAAAGCAACACCACCAATAAGAACAACTAACAGAATACAAAAAATTGAAAATCCGAATTGCCACCCGCCGCCAGGGATCCCACCAAGGTTGACGCCAAATAACCCGGTCAGAAAGGTACTGGGTAAAAAGACCATTGCCATCAACGACATTGTATAGGTACGACGAGCTAAATTTTCCTGCATCACCTGAGCGATTTCATCCGCCATCACGCCAGTCCGTGCTATACAGGCGTCGATTTCGTCAAGGCCGCGCCCAAGGCGATCGGCAATATCCTGCATCCGACGGCGTTGGTCATCGCTCATCCACGGCAAACGTTCACTGGCAAGACGAGCATAAACATCACGTTGCGGTGCCATATAGCGACGCATCACAATTAATTGTTTGCGCAGCAGAGCCAGGAATCCACGCGGTGGAATTTGCTGATCAAGGAGATTATCTTCAAGGTCGATAATTTTATCGTGCAGCTGCTCGATAAATTCACTGGAATGATCGGTCAACGCATCGCACACATCCACCAGCCATCCCCCGCAATCGGTCGGACCCGTGCCCTCTTCCAGATCGCTCACCACATCGTCCAGCGCCAGCACTTTGCGTTGTCGGGTCGAAACAATTAACCGCCCGTCCATATATACACGCATGGCGACCAGTTGATCGGGGCGTTCATCGGTGCTGCCGTTTATACAGCGCAATGTAATCAGCGTGCCTTCACCGAAACGGCTGACTCGGGGCCGTGTGCTCTCGCCCGCCAGCGCATCACGTACGTTATTGGGAAGCAGCGGTGTTGTCGCCAGCCATTGGGCGCTATCATGGTGTACATAATTAAGGTGGAGCCAGCAGGGATGCGCTTCATCAATCACATCTGTATTTTCCAGCGGTTTAACGCCGCCTCTACCATCCAGCATCCAGGCAAATACTGCATCCGGGACATTAACGTCCGATCCCTTAATCGCTTCCACAGTGCCTCCATCATCAACGCATTATTTTGTAGTCTAGCCTTCTGGCCCTGTTACGCAACATCTCATCACCCCATTACCCTGAAATGATTAATAAAATTCTGTCTAAATTGAATACAAAAAGCAAAATGCTTTTCCGTATACAAACCGTGTGAAGTGTTAAATAGCGTCTATCATTATCAGAATTATCTGATCATATGACGTGGCTTTTTTGCGATCGGATAGCAACAAAAATTGATAAAAATAACGGGATCTCAATGATTACGCACAACTTCAATACCCTGGACTTACTCACCAGTCCTGTCTGGATTGTTTCGCCCTTTGAGGAACAGTTAATTTATGCCAATAGCGCGGCGCGACTGTTGATGCAAGACCTCACGTTTAGTCAGCTACGAACCGGCCCCTATTCCGTCTCCTCACAAAAAGAACTGCCGAAATACCTCTCCGATCTGCAAAACCAACACGATATTATCGAAATCCTCACTGTTCAGCGTAAAGAAGAGGAAACAGCATTAAGCTGTCGGCTTGTTTTGCGAGAGCTGACAGAAACAGAACCGGTGATTATTTTCGAAGGTATCGAAGCGCCGGCAACGCTGGGTTTAAAAGCCAGTCGCTCGGCAAATTATCAGCGCAAAAAACAAGGTTTTTATGCGCGCTTTTTTCTGACTAACTCTGCACCAATGTTGTTGATTGACCCGTCACGAGATGGACAAATCGTCGATGCTAACCTCGCCGCGCTCAATTTCTATGGTTATAACCATGAAACGATGTGCCAGAAACATACCTGGGAAATAAATATGCTTGGGCGTCGCGTCATGCCTATCATGCATGAAATTTCGCATTTACCCGGCGGTCATAACCCTTTGAATTTTGTTCATAAACTGGCGGATGGATCTACTCGTCATGTGCAGACCTATGCCGGACCGATTGAAATTTATGGCGACAAGCTCATGTTATGTATTGTGCATGATATTACTGAGCAAAAACGGCTGGAGGAGCAGCTGGAACATGCTGCTCACCATGACGCGATGACCGGGTTACTGAATCGGCGACAGTTTTATCACATTACGGAACCAGGCCAAATGCAGCATCTCGCCATCGCTCAGGATTACAGCTTGTTGCTCATCGACACCGATCGTTTTAAACACATTAACGATCTCTATGGGCATTCTAAAGGTGATGAGGTGTTATGCGCCCTCGCCCGCCCCCTCGAAAGTTGCGCTCGCAAAGGCGATTTGGTGTTTCGTTGGGGAGGCGAAGAGTTTGTCTTATTGCTACCAAGAACCCCACTGGATACCGCGCTTTCGCTGGCTGAAACTATCCGCGTAAGCGTGGCAAAAGTGAGTATTTCGTGCTTACCACGCTTTACCGTCAGCATTGGTGTGGCGCATCACGAAGGAAATGAAAGCATCGATGAACTGTTTAAACGCGTTGATGATGCTTTGTATCGGGCGAAAAATGATGGACGCAACCGCGTGCTGGCGGCATAAGCCGCGGATGCGTCTCGAGATCAACGACTGCGCTTAGCGTGGCGCTCCCAGTTTTCTTGCTTCGCCTGCGCCGTTTTACGTAGTGCGACGTAACACGCCCCGCTGCCGCCATGATGCGGTAGCGCGGTGCAATATGCCTGAACATCATCAAATTCGGTCAGCCAGCGCGCCACATAGCTGCGGACAATATTGGCATGTGATTTATCTTCCCGCCCTTTACCATGAATAATCAGCACATTACGCAAACCATCCGCCAGGGCTTGTTGAATGAAACTGAACACCATTTTGCGGCACTCTTCCACCGGCTGGCGCAAAAGATTCAGGCTCGCCTGTTGCGGATATTTACCACTGCGCAGCTTATCCAGCACCCCATGCTGCAACCCTTCCTGCCGAAACTCCAGCGGCTGACTTAGCGGGATGATGTCGAGAAATCCGGTAGTGAGGAAATTATCAAGCTGCAGCGTGTCGATACGCTGCGGCGCACGTTGGTTACGCGTTGGATGCCAGTGGACATCTGTAGCACGTTTCAGCGGCTGGACATCTTCCATGGCGTCAAGAAACAGCGATTTGTCGTCAAGGTTCATGTAACCTCCTATGCACCTTCACACGTCGTGATTCAGACGGGTTAATTGTTCATACTTACTGCATCGTTCCCTTCACAGATTGAAACAATACTCTACTTCATACCTGTGAGTATCTGCGCAGGCGGGGCATTTTATACTAGCCTGTTAGCAGTATCGAACAGTTTAGCCCGAGTTTAATTCAGCACAGGCTCCGATCAGGATGATTTATTCATAGCAGGAACCAACAAAAATGCGATAAATAACAGACCACTGATTAGCAGAAAGGTACCGAAAATGCCATAGTTTGCGCCTCCCTCAGCATCAATTGACTCAATAATTTGGTTGAAGCCAGTATTTCCGATGTCTGGTCACTTCTACTGCGATTA
>NZ_JBQZXC010000144.1:0-8046 GCF_053555815.1 Shigella sp. SIG6
GGATTCTTACACAGCCACTGGATCGGTCAACTGATCCTTAACTGATCGGCATTACACCTTTAGATGCTGTTTTCGATAAGCAATTTCAATCAAGGAGTCATTATGGCTGGTTGGTTTGAACTCAGTAAGAACAGTGATAATCAGTTCCGGTTTGTGCTAAAAGCGGGCAATGGTGAGACTATCCTCACCAGCGAGCTGTATACCTCAAAAGCCTCTGCGGAAAAGGGCATCGCGTCGGTGCGTAGCAACAGCCCGCAAGAAGAGCGCTATGAGAAAAAAACGGCAAGCAACGGCAAATTCTATTTCAATCTGAAAGCCGCTAATCATCAAATTATCGGCTCCAGCCAGATGTACGCCACCGCGCAATCTCGTGAAACCGGAATTGCCTCCGTTAAAGCCAATGGCACAAGCCAGACGGTGAAAGACAATACGTAATTACGATGCCGGGCGTGGGTTGTTGGCGTCCGGCGCTTTACCAGATCCCCCCTACAGCGCTACAATGCCCGCCCTTAAAGTGGGGGCCTCCCCTAACCGCTTCATCAGGTGAAGCGGATCTGACCTGTCATCAGAACGAGAGAATTATGTTTAAACCGGAACTCCTTTCCCCGGCGGGAACGCTGAAAAATATGCGTTACGCTTTCGCTTATGGCGCAGATGCTGTTTATGCGGGCCAGCCGCGTTACTCCCTACGTGTGCGCAACAACGAATTCAACCACGAAAATCTTCAGCTCGGCATCAATGAAGCCCACGCGCTGGGGAAAAAGTTTTATGTCGTGGTCAACATTGCACCACACAACGCCAAGCTGAAAACCTTTATCCGTGACCTGAAACCGGTGGTGGAAATGGGGCCGGATGCGCTGATTATGTCCGATCCAGGGCTGATTATGCTGGTGCGTGAGCACTTCCCTGAAATGCCGATCCACCTCTCGGTGCAGGCTAACGCCGTGAACTGGGCGACGGTGAAATTCTGGCAGCAAATGGGACTGACCCGCGTGATCCTCTCTCGCGAGCTGTCGCTGGAAGAGATTGAAGAGATCCATAATCAGGTGCCGGATATGGAGATCGAGATCTTCGTTCACGGCGCACTGTGCATGGCCTACTCCGGTCGCTGCCTGCTCTCTGGCTATATCAACAAGCGCGACCCGAACCAGGGCACCTGCACCAACGCCTGCCGCTGGGAGTACAACGTCCAGGAAGGGAAAGAAGATGACGTTGGCAACATCGTACACAAGTACGAGCCGATTCCGGTGCAAAATGTTGAGCCGACGCTGGGTATCGGCGCGCCAACCGACAAAGTGTTTATGATCGAAGAAGCCCAGCGTCCGGGCGAGTATATGACCGCGTTTGAAGATGAGCACGGCACTTACATCATGAACTCGAAAGATCTGCGCGCCATCGCCCATGTAGAACGCCTGACCAAAATGGGCGTGCATTCGCTGAAAATCGAAGGTCGTACCAAATCTTTCTACTATTGCGCACGCACCGCACAGGTTTACCGCAAAGCTATCGATGACGCCGCTGCGGGAAAACCGTTCGATACCAGCCTGCTGGAAACTCTGGAAGGTCTGGCGCATCGTGGCTATACCGAAGGTTTCCTGCGTCGTCATACTCACGACGATTATCAGAACTACGAATACGGTTATTCAGTTTCTGACCGCCAGCAGTTTGTTGGTGAGTTTACCGGTGAGCGCAAGGGGGACCTCGCAGCGGTAGCGGTGAAAAATAAATTCTCCGTTGGCGACAGTCTTGAGCTGATGACGCCGCAAGGCAACATTAACTTTACCCTTGAGCACATGGAAAACGCCAAAGGCGAAGCTATGCCGGTCGCACCAGGCGATGGTTATACTGTGTGGCTCCCGGTCCCGCAGGATCTTGAACTGAATTACGCGCTGCTAATGCGTAATTTCTCCGGGGAAACCACGCGTAACCCCCACGGTAAGTGATTAATTTCGATTATTTTTCCCGGATGGAAAATTCTTAGAAACCGATCACATACAGCTGCATTTATTAAGGTTATCATCCGTTTCGCTGAAAAACATAATCCATAAAATGCTAGCTGTACCAGGAACCACCTCCTTAGCCTGTGTAATCTCCCTTACACGGGCTTATTTTTTGTACATAAGCTGTAAAGAAGGATTGATCCCTGATAACCGTCTTCCATTGACCACATCGATAGAATCCCCCTTCATAGCACAATGCCTTTCACGTAACGGTATCGTGCTCGCCCAGGTTCCGGCTACGCACAGCCAGAACGCGCATGTTTGACGCTTACCAAAAAATATTCTCACTCTCCACATTTGAATGTCAGACGAGCGACGCCATGTAATCCTGCACCTTCTGTCTTCAGGTCAACTATCTGCATTTTTTTGCCCTGAGTAACACAGAAATGGGCTGCATCATTTTTTACTATATTTTCTGCACCAGATATTCTGCCCCTGGCTAAAGAAGCTTCGGCTTCGGTGTAGTATTGGTTATCGAGTTTACGCTGAATATTACTTTTATATGCAAGACCAAATTTACCAATACTTGTTTCATCATTATGCACAGCACAACCAGATATAAGAAAAATACTAATTAATGATATAGCAGCTATCTTTTTCATCTCACCTTCCCCCATTAAATACCAACGACACTCTCTAGTGTTTAAATATAATAATGGCATGATTATTATAATTGAATAGGATTATAATAAATGTTCTGTACAACATTTCCTACATAAGTAGGAATTACGGACATTGAGGCCCTTCAGGGTAACTCCATGGGGGCTTTAATATATTATATTGAAGATGCCACTGTTTAGTTGAATATTAGGTATATGCTCTTTTTTGAAATTTATCGGTGGCAGCCGTTAGTATTCGCTGTCCCCATTGCAAGCTCCTGGTGGTAACCACTGAATCCTCCATACTTGAACTGACTTTTTATCCTCCGACTTTCATCCTGTTCTGACTCCACCTTTTGTTTTCTGCTCTACACTATCTACAGACCAATCATAAAGGCACATACGATCATGGCAGAATTTCCCGCCAGCTTACTGATTCTTAATGGCAAAAGTACTGACAATTTACCCTTGCGCGAAGCAATTATGCTGTTGCGTGAGGAAGGAATGACGATCCATGTGCGGGTCACTTGGGAGAAAGGTGATGCCGCACGATTTGTAGAGGAGGCCCGGAAGTTGGGCGTCGCAACGGTGATTGCCGGTGGTGGCGATGGCACCATTAATGAAGTTTCTACGGCGTTGATTCAGTGTGAGGGGGATGACATACCCGCGCTGGGAATTTTGCCATTAGGAACCGCCAATGATTTTGCCACCAGTGTAGGGATTCCTGAGGCACTGGATAAGGCGCTGAAACTGGCAATTGCCGGTAATGCCATTGCGATAGATATGGCGCAGGTCAACAAACAAACCTGTTTTATTAATATGGCGACAGGCGGATTTGGGACGCGTATTACCACAGAAACGCCGGAAAAATTAAAAGCCGCGCTGGGTGGCGTCTCTTACATCATTCATGGCTTAATGCGCATGGATACTCTGCAACCGGACCGTTGTGAAATCCGCGGTGAAAACTTTCACTGGCAAGGTGACGCCCTGGTCATTGGTATTGGTAACGGGCGTCAGGCCGGTGGCGGTCAACAATTGTGCCCGAACGCGTTAATTAACGATGGCTTGCTGCAACTGCGCATTTTTACCGGCGATGAAATTCTTCCGGCTCTCGTATCAACCTTAAAATCTGACGAAGATAACCCGAATATTATCGAAGGCGCTTCGTCGTGGTTTGATATACAAGCCCCACACGAAATCACTTTTAATCTTGATGGCGAACCGTTGAGTGGGCAAAACTTCCATATTGAAATACTTCCGGCGGCGTTGCGTTGTCGATTACCACCAGATTGTCCATTATTGCGTTAATCAAACTATTCTCTCTTGAACCAGGGAGAATCCGTAATGCCGGATGCGGTGTAAACACCTTATCCGGCATACAGAACAATACTACACCGTAATTAATTTTACCCGTGTCTTCTGCAATGCCAATTTATCCACCTCTGACACAGCATCATCGGTAACAATAATGTCAATTTTTTCGATTGGCAGTACCTGATTAAAACCGCGACGATTAAATTTCGATGAATCGAGAACGGCAATCACTTTATTTGCGGCGGTGACCATCGCCCCGCTAATCGAATAACCTTCATTAAAGGTCGTAATACCATTAACCGCATCAATACCATCAGCACCGACAAACATTAAATCGGCATTAATATCCTGCAATGAACGCTCGGCAATGGAACCATGCATCGAGCGCGTTTTATGGCGGACCGTGCCACCACAGACGACCAGAGTAATGTCTTTATTTTCGGAAAGGGCAAACGCTGCCGAGAGACTGTTGGTAATCACCGTGATATTTTTAGCGGTCATTAATCCTTCGGCGATAAGCATTGTGGTACTTCCGCTGTCGAGAATAACGGTCATCCCTTCATGGATCATTTTGACTGCCGCCTGCGCTATTCTGTTTTTTGGCGCGCTGGCGAGCTGAAATCGCTCTTTAAACCCGACTTCCTGGGTCTCGGTTTCACTATTACCGGACATTATTTTCGCCGCACCGCCATGAAAGCGCGTAACCACGCCTTTTTGTTCGAGAAAGCGCAAATCGGCACGGATTGTCGCTTCCGAGGCAGCAAATACTCCCGCCAGATCCTGAACAAGCACGGTTCCCTGTTCATTCACTAATTGGATGATCTTATTCCTTCGCTCGAATGAATTCATCGTCATTTACCCATATTCAATTGTGGCTAGTGTAAACGAAGGGGGACCATTGGTGAATGATCTGTTTTGCACAATACCGGGCCAGCATCACGCTGGCCCGCGGTTTCATGGAATGAGCAACACTTTGCCCGGCATGGCATTACGAGCGATGTCACGCACCGCCTGGGTGAAGCTTTCAAAGCTTCCACGGTGAGCGATTAATGGATCCAGGCTTAACTTACGTTCTGTCAGCAACCGGCTCGCCGTTTCCCACTCCTGCCCCGGCCAAGGGCTGGAATAGTTCATCCAACTGCCGATAACCGTCAGCTCTTTACGCAATATTTTGCCAAACGTTGCCGATGTTAAATGCAGATCCTGATGCAACGTGCCCACCAGCGCCAGTTGGGCATGAGGACCGGCAATCTCTACCGCCAGTTCGACAGTTTGCGGTACGCCAGCCGTCTCGAGGATAAGCTGATTAAAGCGCAGTTCGCGTAAAACGCTCTGCATTTGCGGCGCGCTCATTTCGCTACTGTTAAATGTTTGCATCGCACCGAAAGATTTTGCCAGTGCCAGTTTTTCTGAGCTAATGTCGATCGCCGTCACACTCTTTGCTCCCAGCGCGACAGCGCACTGAATAGCCAGCAGGCCAATGGTTCCGGCACCAATAATAATAACGTTTTTATTCTCACAACCTTGCGCTAAATGAAAAGCATGCAGGCCAACGGTAATCGGCTCAATAAAAGCCCCATCCTCAATAGGCATATCCGTGGGTAGAGCAAAGACATTTTTTCGCTTAACGACAATATATTCAGCAAATCCACCATCACGCCGCGAGCCAATAAAATCATATTTTGTGCACTGGGAATAAAACCCTTTCAAACACTCTGGACAAGTAAAACAGGGTAATAACGGCACACAGGCAACCGCATCGCTAGGGTGTAAATCATCAACACCGGATCCCACCGCATCAATATAGCCGCTAAATTCATGGCCTAACGTTATTGGATAATAATGTGCACCATTTTTAAATATCCTGGGTAAATCGGAACCACATAAGCCCGAGCTGGCAATTTTTACCCGCACCTCATCCTGATGTTTAATTTCAGGAATGACGCTTTTTGCAACGCGCACGATACCATCAGTATCATTCACTACTGATTTCATAAAAACTCCTGATTGTTAAGGGGGATAACCTCCCCCTCAGGTAAAAATTATTCTGCGAGAACGGCTTTCTCTTGTTTAGTAAAACCACGCGCTCTACGCCAGGTCATGAAAATACCGGTCAGATAAATTGCGCCGATAATAATGAAACCGGGAATATTTTGCGGGGAGAAAACCTGAATCAGTAACCAGGTAATGGGAGAACCGCCCTGATCCATTGAAGCCACCATACCCCCGGCTTTTAACGCCCCAGCATTAGCCGCCAGTTGGGTGTGCAAACCAATAGTTTGCGTCGCGATCCACAGGGTGATGCTCATAATGATGACACCCGAGATTAAGGTGCGGAACAGATTTCCACGATGCACCGCGACCGCCATCGCCACGAAGAAGCCGATAGTGGCAAGACGCCAAACGGCAGTACCTGATTACCCGGAACACAAACAGCAATTAAAATGGTGAGCGGAATAAAAATCAGGCTTGCCGATACCACCGCCGTATGCCCCAGCAGTAATGCGGGATCCAGGCCAATCAGGAACTCCTGACCGCCGAACTTCGCCTGTAAACGACTACGGGCCTGCTTAGCGATGGGCGTTAAACCATCCATGATGGGTTTAATCATCCGTGGCATCAGCAGCATAACTGCCGCCGTTTTTACCGCCAGCTGCAATACACCTTTGACATCGTAACCCGCGAGGATGCCGATAATCAGCCCCATCACAAAACCCACGGTGACAGGTTCGCCAAAAGGGCCAAATTTGCGCTGAATATCGTCGGCGCTAAATTTAATTCGGTTAACGCCTGGGATTTTCTCGATGATAGCATCGACCAGCACCGCAATCGGCCCCATATACGCCGACGTACCGTGCGGAATAGCAATACCTTCCAGCTCAAAGAAATTTCGGGTATCGCGGGCAAACCAGTCGCCGAGCTTATAAACAAACGCCGCGTGAATTACCACACCCGCCATCCCTATCATCCATGAACCGGTTGCCAGGTGCAGCAACGCGCCGGTGAAGGTCATATGCCAGATATTCCAGATATCAACATTTACCACCCGCGTCATACGGGTCAGTAACATCGCCACGTTAACCAATATCGCAATCGGAATCGCCACCAGCGCAATTTGCGACGCCCAGGTCATTGGTGAAGAGCCCGGCCAGCCGACATCGACCACATGCAGATTCAGGTCGAAATTTTCCGCCATCGCTTTCGCCGCCGGACCAATGGAATCCAGCATTAAGCCAATCACAAGGCCAATGCCAACAAAGCCAATCCCGATATGCAGACCCGCTTTAAAGCAATCGCCTGCCTTCATGCCTAATATTTTAGAAAAAATAATGATGACAACCGGCAGCATCACTGTAGGGCCGAGGTCGAGAATATAACGCATGACTTCTGAAAACATAGGTCACCCCTGTAAGATAGTCAGAATTTTATTTTGTAATGCTTCGATACCGACACCAGAAACAAAAGGCATGCCGTGAACTAACGGAATATCGCCAAAACTACGATCCACCCTGGCAGTGGTACATATCAAATGCACACCATCCATATAGGTTTCTATTTCATTAACCCGACACTGGATTAATTCAACAGGAATATTATGACTCTGACACAACTCTTTAATTTCTTCCGCCGCCATCGTAGATGGTCGCAACCGCGCCTCCGCAAGCGACAATAATCTTGCGTTTCATAAATAGTCCTTTTTATTGTTACAGAGGGATTTATTCGTCTGAATCTAAAACATACTTTGTGAAGTATTCCTTTAACTGAGTTTCAGGAAGAGTAATTAGTGTCTCGACGATATCGGGCTGTTGTAACTTGCCAAATAAACAGCGTAAAAGTTTCAATTGCTGCTGCGGATTTTCCACAATCAACGCAATAACCAACGATACCGCCACGTCGTTATCATCATCCGCTTGCTGAAAATGAACTTTATTTGTTGGCCTTAACAGATAAATGGCTGACGACTTAGCATGAATCGCCTCACAATGCGGTATTGCAATGGCGTGCTGCTCAAGCATTATCCCGGTAGGGAATTCTGCTTCTCTGGCAATTAATGCCTGTGGCCAGGTATCATGAACCACACCTTTCGCGAGCATCTCATTACCGATATAGGTTAAAACTTCGCTACGATCGAC
>NZ_JBQZXC010000145.1:0-7958 GCF_053555815.1 Shigella sp. SIG6
AAATTGATCAGTAAGGCCATAGTGCGGTGTAATTATAGACAGCTAATTAGCTCGTTGCCTCTTGTTACTATTGTTCATTATTTTGTTTGCTATAATTGTTTGAAAGTTTTGACAGGATTGCCATTAGTAGCATGAACAATAGTAATAATCTGGATTATTTCACTCTCTATATCATCTTTTCCATTGCATTTATGCTGATCACCCTCCTGGTCATCCTTATTGCAAAACCCAGTACCGGGCTGGGAGAAGTGCTTGTGACGATAAATTTGCTTAATGCCCTTGTTTGGCTGGCGATCAATCTGGTTAATCGATTTAAGAGAAAGACTCGTCAGCCACAGGGATCAGCAATAATCTTTCAGTTTCTCACTGTCAGTATGCGGCTGAATGGGTTGCTGGCAGTGAACGCCTGGATCATTGAAGGAAAGGAATTATTGCGCAAATAGTTGTCAACCTTGGTGTTATCACAGTTGTTTTTATATATCACCGAAATAATTACTATGGCAACTATTGATAATTTTGATGTCGAAGAGTTATTTGTTAAACAAAATAGTCACCCCAAAGTGATCAATGTCATGAAAATAAGGTGAAAAATGATAATGCCGACTTATTTATCATTTATATATTGTCGCTGTTTATCTATTTAAATTTTTTGTGCTTTTGTTTTTGTCTTTACCCTCCGTTTTGGTAATCTGAGCTCATAGGTTATTTGACCAGGAATGTTTGTTAATCCAATGAATGGATGGTTAATCTATGAAACTGAAAAAACTCCCCGGGTTTAGTTTGGGACTTATTGCTCTGGCGGTGGGTAATGCATATGCTGAACAGTTTATTCAGCACGATGAATATAAACATGCTGTGGCAATAAAAGATGGAAAAGTAAAAGATATTGATAATGCGCTAGTTATAACAACGGGTAATGGAAGTTACGGGTATCCGTTGCAGGAGAGGGTAGTAAGTTAACCATTAACAATGGCGTCATTGTAACAACGGGCGGTTTATATCCTTCTGACAATAGTCCTCTAAGCCCAGCATTAACAGCTAGCGCAATCGTAAGTGAATTTGGCGGTGCTGTTATTTTGCAGGGTAAAAACACGATTGTCACAACGGGGGATTACTCAATTGGTTTGCTAAGTCAAACGAGTGGAAACCTGAATACTGACACCATAATAAGAGTCAACTCTGACGGTTCGGTTACCCCCTCTTTTTCTGACGGAGATGATACATTTATTGTTACTGCGGGTAATCACGCAGTCGGCGTTCTTGCGTGTGCATCTCCCGGAAGCGCGCGTGCGTGTGTATCTTCTCTTGATGAAGAAAGTACTGCCGATACAGGAAGTAATGAAAATAATGCCATAGCAAAACTGGATATGGCAAAAGGGGAGATCACAACCCACGGAACAGAAAGTTATGCCGCGTACGCTAATGGCACTGTCGTCAAGGCTGGTGACACGCTTGATTATACCAATGCCAGCGTTACATTAACCGATGTTGATATCACCACGCATGGGGACAATGCTCATGCCATCGCTGCCCGCCAGGGGACAGTTTCATTTAACCAGGGAGAAATTTATACAACGGGTCCTGACGCCGCGATTGCTAAAATTTATAATGGCGGCACGGTGACGCTGAAAAATACATCTGCAGTCGCGCATCAGGGGTCTGGAATTGTGCTGGAGTCTTCCATAAATGGTCAGGAAGCAACGGTAGATATTTTATCTGGTAGCTCACTACGGTCAGCAAATGAAATCCTCTACCATAAAAATGAGACGAGTAACGTGACCATTACGGATAGTGAGGTATCATCGGCTGCAGATGTTTTTATCAATAATATTAAAGGTCATTTGACCGTCGATGCAACTAATTCAAAAATAACGGGTTCAGCTAATATTTCAACAGATGATAACACTCATACCTATCTGTCGCTTTCAGATAATAGTACCTGGGATATTAAAGCTGACTCAACGGTGAGCAACCTCACGGTTGATAATAGTACGGTCTATATTTCCTGGGCAGATGGACGGGATGTCGAACCAACAAGATTAACAATAACTGAAAATTACGTTGGTAATAATGGCGTATTGCATCTCAGAACTGAATTGGATGATGATAATTCAGCTACGGATAAAGTCGTTATTAATGGAAATACCTCTGGAACAACCCGAGTTAAAGTTACCAATGCAGGAGGCAGCGGAGCTTACACGTTAAATGGGATAGAGATTATCAGCGTTGAGGGGGAATCAAATGGGGAATTTATTAAGGATTCGAGGATTTTCGCCGGTGCCTACGAATATTCATTAACCCGAGGTAATACCGAAGCGACCAATAAAAACTGGTATCTGACTAACTTCTAGGCAACGAGCGGCGGTGAAACAAACTCCGGAGGAAGTTCAGCGCCTACTGTTGCGCCTACCCCCGTCCTGCGCCCCGAAGCTGGAAGTTACGTCGCCAACCTGGCAGCCGCTAACACTCTTTTTGTTATGCGTCTGAACGACCGTGCGGGTGAAACGCGCTACATCGATCCTGTAACTGAACAGGAGCGTTCAAGCCGACTTTGGCTACGTCAAATTGGCGGGCATAATGCCTGGCGTGACAGCAACGGACAGTTGAGAACGACCTCGCATCGCTACGTCTCGCAGTTAGGGGGCGATCTGTTAACCGGTGGTTTTACCGATAGTGACAGTTGGCGTTTGGGAGTGATGGCTGGTTATGCCCGCGACTACAACTTAACTCATTCCAGCGTGTCGGATTATCGTTCGAAAGGGAGTGTCAGAGGCTATAGCGCAGGGCTGTATGCCACTTGGTTTGCCGATGACATCAGTAAAAAAGGCGCATACATTGACTCCTGGGCGCAATATAGCTGGTTTAAAAACTCCGTGAAAGGGGATGAATTAGCCTATGAATCCTATAGCGCGAAAGGTGCAACCGTCTCGCTGGAAGCGGGTTACGGTTTTGCCCTGAATAAATCCTTTGGTCTGGAAGCGGCGAAATATACGTGGATCTTCCAGCCACAGGCACAGGCTATCTGGATGGGCGTCGATCATAATGCGCACACGGAAGCCAATGGCTCACGTATTGAGAATGACGCAAATAACAACATCCAGACCCGACTCGGCTTCCGCACCTTTATTCGTACTCAGGAGAAAAACAGCGGTCCGCACGGTGACGACTTTGAACCTTTTGTTGAAATGAACTGGATCCATAACAGTAAAGATTTTGCTGTCTCAATGAACGGTGTGAAAGTCGAACAAGATGGGGTGAGTAATTTGGGGGAAATTAAACTTGGCGTAAATGGCAACCTGAATCCAGCGGCCAGCGTCTGGGGGAATGTGGGCGTGCAGCTGGGTGATAATGGCTACAATGACACCGCAGTGATGGTGGGCCTGAAATATAAGTTCTGATCCCGCCGTTAGCTAAAAAACCGCGTCGTATTCATCGACGCGGTACATATGAAATATTATTTTTTGCCGATAGCACGCATGGTGTCATCAATTGCCGTGATCAACAGCATTTGCGGGTCTTTAGCGCAAACCTGATTCAGTTTTTCTACCACTTTGGCGCTCAGTTCCGGAGATTGCTCAATTTTTAAATCACGGCTGGCAACGCTGGCATTACCCATTACCGCAACAATTTCTGCAACCTGTGCGCTGTCAGTTTTTGCCATTTCGTTGGCTTCTGCGCAAGTAATATAGGTTTCTGACGGCAAACCGTTTTTAATATTGTAGTCCTGCGCCCAGGTCATTGGTGCGAAAACAAACAGGCCCGCCAGTAAAGCAAATTTTTTCATCATCATTCCTTATTTCATTTTACCCAGAATTGCACCACCCGTACCGCCAATCACGGCACCTTTAATCGCCCCTTCGAGGCCATTGCCGGTCAGAACGCCAGTGACAGCACCAACGGCGGCACCCACTTTTGCACCTTTACGCGCATTTTTACCGTCGCGGCCTTTTTCTGTTACTGCACCAACACCAGCGCCAACAGCTGCACCTTTCAGTACGCCATTAACACCATTGCCAGTAAGTAAACCAACGCCTGCGCCTAGCAATGCACCTTTCGTGGTGCGGTTCATATCCGCCATCGCTGGCGTGGAGCAGAACAATGCTGAGATAAGCCCGAAGGCAAGTATTTTTTTCTTCAACTTAGATGTCCGGTATTAAGTAAGTTGCACACACAATAATTTCGTCTTCAATTAAGATCTGCTTAACTAAAGAACGCTCGCTATTATTCAGATAATTCAAAATGAGCGTGGCTGTGATGATAGGAATTATGTTTTTTACGTGAATGAGAATAATCTTAAATGAGGAATAACTCATTGATTGACAATATTTTTATTCAAGAAGTGTCATTGACTGTTAACGCAATGTTGTAAAGGTAAGATAATCTGATTTATCAATATTATTGTGTGATTTTTATGTGAGCAGAAGATATTCATCAGCAACGATTACATTAGTCATTTTATTTTGCCGACGGCCTCATTGTCTAAAGATAAGCGTACGACAGTATTATCTGAAAAGAGTGATTTTTTATCCAACTACACTTCAGCGCACTGCGTGTAAAAAATGCCTCTTTCTTATGCGGGATATCATCATTTCATCATGATGTCTTTGGTGAGCGGTGAACACAATACACCTGCGCTGTCTCTTCAGGATGAATCCCCTGGTCTGGTGCCTGCGGGCTGATGTTGCAGCAGAGCTTAGGTCACTTAGACGCTACTATCATTTATCCAATGGCATGGAATCGAAATCAGTCGATACCCGCAGTATATATCGTGAACTGGGTGCAACGCTGAGTTACAACATGCGTCTGGGGAACGGTATGGAAATTGAACCCTGCCTGAAGGCGGCTGTGCGCAAAGAATTTGTCGATGATAATCGGGTGAAAGTGAATAGTGACGGTAATTTTGTCAATGATTTATCGGGCAGACGTGGAATATACCAGGCAGGTATTAAAGCCTCATTCAGCAGTACGTTAAGCGGGCATTTCGGGGTGGGGTATAGCCATGGTGCCGGTGTGGAGTCCCCGTGGAACGCGGTGGCTGGTGTGAACTGGTCGTTCTGACTATCAACGATTAAACTGCGCTTCGGCGCAGTTTTCGTTTACAGGATGTTGAAAGAGAAAATTCTGGGGCAAAAAAAGCCCGCCAGTTACGGCGGGAAACCTCATCCTATGGGAGAACAATGAATAATGAAATTGCGGGGTTATCATCTCCCAGTATATCAACACTAACAACATGGTTATTTACTCAACCAGGCATAAACATTTTGTTCTGTGCGTGGGAACAGCCTTAAGGTGTAAAGGGGGAGGTGGAAATAGCAATGAGGAGTATCAGCAAGAATACTCGCCGCTTTACCACAACGTGGATGAGAGGGATGAAAAACTCAAGGCAGAAATGACTCTGCCTTGAAGATAAATGCGTTTTTACAGCGGGCTTATTTCAGCTCTTCTGCTTCCGGTAAGGTCACGTTCAGCTCAAGAATAGAAATATCGCCATCTTTTTGCTCAAGCTGTACGGTTACCATCTCAGGATCAATTTGTACGTATTTACAAATGACCTCAAGAATATCTTTACGCAACTGCGGCAGATAATGCGGTTCTGCATCGCTGCGACGGCGTTCAGCAACAATAATCTGCAGCCGTTCTTTTGCAATGTTGGCTGTGTTCTTCTTCCGCGAGAGAAAGAAATCGAGTAATGCCATAACTTATCCTCCGAACAAGCGTTTGAGGAAGCCTTTCTTCTCTTCTTCAATGAAGCGGAAAGGACGTTCTTCTCCCAACAGACGTTCTACGGTATCTGCGTAGGCTTTACCCGCATCGGCGTTAATGTCGAGAATGACCGGTTCACCCTGGTTAGAGGCGCGCAATACTGATTGATCCTCTGGGATCACGCCGACGAGTTTGATGCGCAGGATCTCCAGAACATCTTCCATGCTCAGCATGTCACCTCTGCTTACGCGGCCTGGGTTATAGCGCGTTAACAGCAGGTGCTCTTTAATAGGCTCTTCGCCATTTTCTGCGCGGCGTGATTTTGACGCCAGAATGCCTAAAATACGGTCAGAGTCGCGTACTGAGGAGACTTCCGGGTTGGTGGTAATAATGGCTTCGTCTGCAAAATAGAGTGCCATTAACGCACCGGTTTCAATCCCTGCCGGGGAGTCACAAACGATAAATTCAAAATCCATCGCTTTCAGATCATCAAGAACTTTGGCGACCCCTTCACGGGTGAGGGCATCTTTATCGCGTGTTTGCGATGCCGGAAGAATATAGAGATTTTCAGTACGCTTATCTTTAATTAACGCCTGATTTAGCGTTGCATCGCCCTGAATGACGTTGACGAAATCGTAAACGACCCGGCGTTCGCAACCCATAATCAGGTCGAGATTACGCAGGCCGATATCAAAATCTATCACGACAGTTTTCTTTCCCTTCTGGGCCAAACCAGTGGCGATGGCCGCGCTGGAGGTTGTCTTACCAACACCCCCTTTACCCGAAGTAACAACAATAATGCGTGCCATAGAAATTCCTTGTTAAAAAGGGATCAATTTAACGGTTGAACGGTCAACGCGTTTTCGACTAACTGCAGTCGCGCCGCTTTGCCATAAAATTCTGCTGGGATTTGATCACTCAGCCAGTATTCACCTGCGATGGACACCAATTCCGCCATCAGGTTCGTACAAAATATTTGCGTTTCCCGGTCACCACTTGCCCCTGCCAGCGCACGACCGCGCATCATGCCATAGACATGAATGTTCCCATCGGCAATCAATTCGGCCCCAGCGCTAACGTGGCTTGTAACAATCAGATCACATTGTGGAGCATAAATACGCTGACCGGAACGCACCGGGGTATCTATTAAACGCGTTTTTGTGACCGGCATTGTATTTTGCGCTGGAGCCTGCGGTGCGGGAGCTGGACGTGGCGCTTTTTCTTTTCCTTCCGTCAGGATAGGCAGCCCCATTTTTTCAATTTCGGCTTTAAGTTGCGCATCTTTGCAGCCACTTACGCCAATAACCCGCAAACCGGTTGCCGAAACCGCCTTATGCATCGCTGACCAGTTTACCGGGTCTTCCAGTGCACTGACGTTGAGTACAACGGGGGCATGTTTTAAAAATGTGGGGGCCTGAGCGATTTTGTCTTTCAGCGCCTGATGGATAACCTTAGGTTCTGCCTCATGCAGATGAACCACAGATAAAGTGAAGCTACTGCCTTTAAGCTCGATTGGCGTGTTTGACATCCTGGCCTTACTCAATTAGCTATTAATCATCGCCAGCGCGCGATGATGTTCCGAAGACTATAAGGCATGTTATAGTCTGGATTATATTGAGGCAAGTCACCCTCCCATTTATTCAGAGTAAAAGTCTATTCTGTGATAAATGGCGCTGATTCATAGCTTAAAAAATACCCTTGTCAATCAACCCATTGCCGTCGTACTTTTGATTCTTCTTATTTACGCTTCCTTTTTCCGCACCCTAATCGTGACAGCATCTCCAGACCTGTTTAAATATCCAGTATTGAGGCAAGTGTATTTTTTCACCACGCCAGGCTTTCTTAACTTTCCATTTTTTGCAGCATCATTAAAGAACAGATACCCGTTATCTTAATATCCGCCACAGAATTGCTCTATCATAGAAACCGCAGAAGACGTCTGATACTTCTGTCAGGTCATAGTAACTCGTCCAGGTCAGCGGTTTTGATTACGGATTGATGACGAAATGAGCATAAGTGTTGTACGGTTGGATTATCAGGATGTGCTATGAATATGATGCGTATTATTTATATCGGATTGTCAGGTGTGGGGATGATGTTCTCATCAATGGCGTCTGGACATGACGCTGGCGGACTTCAATCTCCGGCGTGCGGCGTTGTTTGCGACCCGTATATTTGTGTGAACTCAGATGGCATTTCCCCAGAGTTAACAAGGAAATATCTCGGCGAAAAAGCCGCTGAAAACTTACAATCAT
>NZ_JBQZXC010000146.1:0-7733 GCF_053555815.1 Shigella sp. SIG6
TGTTATTCGATCATCTTCGCGATGAAGTTATGCGCCTGGACGCAGGGATCACGCAGGAAGTATTGAAGCTATATATTGCGTTTAAAGCGGAAACGAATTTTGTTGATGTTGTGCCGCAAAAAAGCCGACTGCGATTGTCGCTTAATATGCAGTTTCATGAACTGGTCGATCCGAAAGGTATTGCCAAAGATGTGACAAATGTTGGGCGCTGGGGTAATGGCGATGTAGAAATTGGTTTCAGCGACCTCGCACAACTTCCTTACATTATGGGATTAATTCGTCAGGCATTTGAAAAACAGATGGAGAGCGCGTTGGTATAACGCGGCGAATAATACCCGGTAGCACTGGCGCTACCGGGTCAATGTATCAGGCGACTTTCTGTTTACCTGTAATTACCCCAATAAATTCCTGTACCTGCCTTTGTTTACGCGCCGACAGCTTACACACCTTGCGTAGTGACTGCATCAGTTCGCTCTCTTCGGCGGCGGCGGGTTGGGCGGTGAGGACAATACAGCCTTCCATCACTTTGACATCTACCGCCGTGCCGGTGGCAAAACCGGCGGCTTCCAGCCACTGACCTTTCAGGGTGATGGCGGGAATACGGCTGTAATCCGGGTAACGACTCGCATAACTCACGGTTAATTGACGATTATTTGCCGGGGAGACTTCTGCTTCTAACGGTTGTGCAATAGAATGCGTGTCAGTCATGATTACTATTCTCTATAAATAGTGATTGTGATTAGCGGTGCGAGTGTGTTGGCGCACATCCGCACCGTGCTAAATACCTGGATATATCATCAGTAAATACAGGGAAAGTCCAGCTAAAAATTAATGAAAATAAGATGAAAATTAGCGTGAAATATAAATTTTGGTGATGTGAATAAAGCGGCTATTTAGCCGCTTTATTGGTTTTGTGAGGGCGAGGGAATTAGTTTATCGCTGCGTCAGTGAGTGTGTCTGCAAGATGCAGTTGGGTTTTATGATAAATCCCAATATAAGAAATAAGACCATTGCATACTGCTTCAATAGAATTTATCTTATCAAATATTGCTTGTTGTTCATTATAGGGGGGAATCGCAACAATAATATTGTAAAAACTGTCAGAATTAAGTTTTGGCATTTTTATTCTGTTCTCTGCTTTTTTGACTTGCATAAGAAATGGAATGGAAAGGATATATTTCAATAAGTAATTTGGATTAATGTAACAGTCTAATGGATACATATCAGCACTGCAAAGACCATTATACTCTGCTAAAAAAACTTTGGATAATGACGGGCGGATTTTAGAATAAACAATTTGTCCTTTATAAAAGCGACTATTTGGCCCTTTGACTCCTGATTCTTTCACTGTTCTCTTTGATATCACTCTCCCAGTGCCCTTTTCAATAATATCAGGTGCTACTTGATATAAATTTAAATAATCTTTTGGTGATACTAATTCAGATTTAATATTAACTATATTACCAATACGACACCATTCCCACCCTTCCGGAAGTTCAAACGGTTTTTCCTCATCGCTAATTGGCGGCAGTGGTTTTTGTTTTTTTATTTTCCCTTCTTTCACCAATTGAGCTTTTTCCTGCGCAATACGTTTGAGCAGTTCAGAGGCGGGTTCGTCATTCGGATCCTGCGGCACAAGTTTGCCCATTACGGCCAGTTGCAGAATGGTCTGTTTTAACGCATCCACGCTGGCTTCGGTGGTAAATAGGGTGTCGAAATGCTCGCTAATACGCGCCCAGTTTTCAGCCAGTTCCGCGGTGTTTTGGCTGTCTGTAAGCGTTCCCAACAGGGTTTCAACCAGTTGCTGATGTGCGTCCAGACTGGTCAGGGATTGCTGTTCTAGTTGGTCGCAGAGGGACATCAAAGAGCTAACTTTTTCAACTATTCGCTCTTGTTCTGCAATGGGGGGTAATGCAAATAAGCAGCTATTTAATACTTTAAAATGTCTCGCGTATCCTCTTACATCTAATTTAAATGATCGTAACAGCCAAAAAAAGAAACGCTCACAAATTAATATAGGTGATAAAATCTTCACACCGTCAGCGCCGACAACAAAATCAAAATCAATAAATTTAATATTCCTTGTGTGATCACCAAAAACTATAACTGGATTATTTAACTTTATTAACAGACATTCATTGTTGCAATAACCAGAAATAAATTCTTGGCTTTGCTCGATAACAGGATATTTTCCCTCAGGTAGTATTTCGGAGGATTTTATTTTTCTAGATGACTCAGAAATTGAGCAATAAATATCAGGGAGGTGCACCCACTCCCATCCCTCCGGCAATTCAAACGGCTTCTCTTCCTCACTAATTTCTGGCAGTGGTTTTTGCTTTTTAATTTTGCCTTGCTTCACCAGCTCTGCTTTTTCCGCCGCAATACGCTTCAGCAGGTCCGACGCCGGTTCATCATTCGGATCCTGCGGCACCAGTTTACCGCGCACCGCCAGTTCCAGAATCAGCTCACGCAATTTCTTAATACCATACAAATCAATCTTACCGGAGCTGCCGCGCCCGGCGGTGGAACGGGTTTGCAACGCCGAGGTCCAGGTTTCCATATGATCAACGATCAGCTTTTCCACACTCATTAGTTAACCTCCTTGCCAGACAGCGCAGCGCCAAGAATATCGAGCAGTTGATTACGCAGCGTCTGGATCTCCGCCTGCTGTTTTGCATACTGCGCTAACAGTTCGTCCGGATCATGGCTGACGGTTTCCGCCTGATGTGGGTTTTTAATATCCAGATTGAAGTTGCGCGCAATCAAGTCATCAATGCTGACTTTCCACGCTTGCTCATTCTCGACGCGGCTGGCAAAACCATCGGCCTCGTTACCCCACCAGTCGATCTCCGCCTGAAACTCTTCAAACTTCATCGGCTTGGTTTTGCTGTAGTTTTTCACGCCCGCCGGATACGGATGTTCATAGAACCAAATCTCTTTGGTTGGCTGACCTTTGGTAAAGAACAACAGGTTGGTTTTAATGCCGGTATAGGGATTAAACACACCATTCGGTAAACGCACGATGGTATGCAGGTTGCACTCTTCGGTAAGTAGCTTTTTGATTTTGGTTTTAACACCTTCGCCAAATAGTGTGCCATCCGGCAATACCACCGCCGCACGACCGTTTTTCGCCAGTACTTCCACAATCAGTTGCAGGAACAGATCCGCCGTTTCGCGGGTTTGCATCTCTGCCGGAAAGTTCTTCTCAATACCGTCTTCTTCCGTGCCACCAAACGGCGGGTTGGTAACAATGACATCCAGTTGCTCATCCCAGGAGGAAAGCGGTTTATTCAGGGTGTTGTCGTGACGAATTTGTACCGGTACTTCAATGCCGTGCAGCAGCATATTGGTGGTCGCCAGCAGGTGCGGAAGCTGTTTTTTCTCAACACCGTGGATCTGTTGTTGCAGTGTCTGATGATCGGCGACGCTCTTCACGTATTTGTTCTTTACATGATCGAACGCGCAGGCAAGAAAACCGCCCGTACCGCAGGCCGGGTCCATAATGGATTCGCCGAGTTTCGGATCAACGCGATCCACCATAAAGCGAGTGACGGCGCGTGGAGTATAGAATTCGCCCGCATTGCCCGCAGATTGCAGATCTTTAAGGATCTGTTCGTAAATATCACCAAACAGATGGCGTTCGCTGGCGCTGGTAAAGTCAATTTCGTTCAGCTTGTTGATCACCTGGCGCAGTAGCGTACCGTTTTTCATATAGTTATAGGCATCGCTGAACGCCTGCTTCACCACGTAGCCGCGTGGGTTTTTATCGATAGGCGCAGTGAGGTTTTTCAACGCCGGAAACAGATCATCATTAACGAATTCCAGCAGGGAATCACCGGTAATGCCCTGCGCGTTGGCGGCCCAACTGCGCCACAAATAACGCTGTGGGATCGGATATTGATAGTTATCCTGCTCCAGTTCCAGCGCCTCTTCCTGGGCATCGAAGATTTTCAAAAACAGCAGCCAGGAGAGCTGACCGAGACGCTGCGCATCGCCGTCCACACCGGCATCTTTGCGCATAATATCTTGTAATGATTTGATTACTGAGCTGATAGACATGTTGTATTCCATGAAAAACAAGGCCTTCTGCAACATGATGGTTGCAGAAGGCGCAAAAGAGAGTTGTTAAGCAGAGCGGGGCGGTAATTGGTAGATTTCGTTTTCCAGCTCGCTGAGCGCCTGATTATACCCGTTACGGTCGCCAAATCCGGTTTTAATAATCTCCGGTAAGGTGCCCATGCTGTCGAATGGTTTAAGTTTCAGCACCTGAATACTTTCGATCTCCTGTACGCCCGCATCGGCGTATTTATCCAGCAGATTATCGAGCACGGCTTGCGCTGCTTCAGAGTATTTTGTGAAGTAGTTCCGCTTGTGCACGTTCTCGGCGCGCTCTTTGCGGGTTAACGGCGGCTGACCATACACTACGTGGCAAAGCATGTCGAACGGGTCGAGATCTTTACCGACTTCTTCTGCCAGTACTTCCCAGATGATCCCCTGTTGCTCCAGCTCGTGAATGATCGCTTCTTTGCGATCGGCGTCCTGCCACTTGCGGGTAAAGTCATCCAGCGAGGCATATTCTTTGAGCAGTGTTTTGCGGGTGTAATCTTTAAAGGATTCGGTAACCAGTTTACCGTCGGCGTCGTAATACTGAACGCGCTGTGCAATAACGCCCACCGCTACACCGTTGACGTGAAACTTGCGGATTTTCTTCTCGTCTTCTTCCGGAAATGGGCCGACATCATCGGTATCGGTAACCTGGTATGGTGGCGCAGGCGGTTCATCAACGCCTGTTACCTGTTCGTCGTCATGTTCGCTGATTTCTTCGAGTTTCTCTTCAAAATCAGATTCTGGATCGGCGATATCCTCTGGTGTGGTATCCATGACTTTTTCGGGAATGCCATCGAAACGCTCATCGGCAAACAGTTCGGTGGCTTTTTTAAAGTCGAGGATGGTAAACCAGAGTTTGCCGTAACGTTCGTCGATGCGTGTACCACGACCGATAATTTGCTTGAATTTGGTCATCGACTGGATGTTCTGGTCTAGTACTACCAGTTTGCAGGTTTTAGCATCCACACCAGTGGTCATCAGCTCTGAAGTGGTCGCGATAACCGGGTACGGTTTTTTCGGGTTGATGAAGTTATCCAACTGAGCTTTGCCAATTTCATCATCGCCGGTGATTTTCATGACGTATTTGTCGTTCTTTTTCACCTGCTGCGGGTTGAGATTAACCAGGGCGCGGCGCATACGTTCTGCATGATCGATGTCGTTACAGAAGACGATGGTTTTATCCATCGGATTGGTGCGCTTGAGGTAGTCGGTAATGGTTCTGGCAACCAGTTCTGTGCGTTCGTCGATCACCATCGTGCGATCGAAATCTTTCTGGTTATAGATACGATCGTCAATCACTTCGCCGTTTAAGTCAGTTTGCCCTTTGGTTGGGCGCCAGCCTTGCAGGTCGACATCAATATCAACACGGACAACTTTATAAGGAGCGAGGAAGCCGTCTTCGATCCCTTCTTTTAGTGAGTAGACGTAAACCGGATCGCCGAAGTAATCTGTGCTGGAGACTTCATGCGTCTCTTTTGGCGTGGCGGTTAAGCCAATTTGGGTGGCGGAACTGAAATAATCAAGGATCTCTCGCCAGGCGCTGTCTTCGGATGCGCTGCCGCGATGGCATTCGTCGATCACGATCAGATCGAAGAAATCTGGTGCGACTTGTTTAAACGCTTTTTGGTCTTCCTCCGGGCCAGTTATAGCCTGATAGAGCGCGAGGTGAATTTCATAAGCGGGATCAATGGTGCGTCCGCTGACTTTGGTCATTGCCGTACCAAATGGCTGGAAATCATTATTTTTGGTTTGGTCGACCAGAATGTTGCGATCGGCAAGGAACAAAATGCGTTTTTTATTTTTTGATTTCCACAGGCGCCAGATGATCTGGAATGCGGTATAGGTTTTCCCTGTTCCGGTCGCCATGACCAGCAGAACGCGGTTTTGCCCGTTGGAGACGGCTTCAATGGTTTTGTTGATTGCCTGAAGTTGATAATAACGAGGCGATTTGCCGCTGCCATCGTCGTAATAGTCCTGAGTAATCACCGGAAGCTGAGCTTGTGTGTATCCTTTCCAGAGGCAGAATTTTTGCCAGAGTTCAGCGGGGGAGGGGAAGTCATCCAGCGTTATTTGCTTTTCAAGGCATTCACCTTCGGCTGCGGTGGCATCGCGGAAGATAAAGCCATCACCGTTGGTGGCAAAAACAAAAGGAACGTCCAGCAGGTGCGCATATTCAATGCCCTGTTGCATCCCTTTGCCAATTTCATGTTTGTTGGCTTTTGCTTCAATCACGGCTAAGGGAATGCCTGGCTTGTGGTACAGCACGATGTCAGCAGATTTTACCGTTCTGCGTGCCGCAACTTTACCACGTACGATGACTTTACCGTCCCGGAGTTTGACCTCCTGTCTGATTTGCGTTGTGTTGTCCCAGCCTGCATTGAGAATGGCTGGCATAACGCATTTGGTAATGATGTCTGCTTCCGTCAGGTTACTTAGGTTCAGTTCCGCCATGGGGTGTTCTCGCTTTTATCAGGACGATTCTGATTGTACATAAAATCAATAGCCTGGCTATGATTTAGGGCGGTGTTTCAACGTAAAGTACGTAGCAGAGATCACATTGATATCTCTGTTATATCTTGCTTGAATTAATCTGGGCATATCAGAGACAGATAAACAGAAGTTACAGGAACCATATCAACTCTAACAAAATATATAAAAATCTTATAGTTGCGTTTCTTTCGAGCAAGAAAGATAATGTTATTGTTGATTGTTTGATTGGGTATATGAAATGGAAGCTAAAGAATGTAAGGTGCAGGATATCCTTACTGAAAACAAAAAGTTTATTATTCCTTCTTATCAGCGTCCTTACAGTTGGACGGTAGATAATGCAGAGCAACTCATTGATGACATTTATAAAAGCTCTCAATCAGAAGAGAATGAATATTTTATTGGGAGTATGATTTGTATCAATAAAGGGCAAAATCAGTATGAAGTTGTAGATGGACAACAACGTCTTACAACGTTAAGCATTATTGTCTCCGAGCTAAAAAAAATCATCCCGATTCAGGGGATAAAAGATGATTTGCAAAAAAGAGTTCTACCTATTGATGTTTATTCTGATGAAACAGATGAACCAAGACTAATTGTTAGAAAAAAAGAGTATGATCTTTATAAATATTATATACTGCAGGATTCTAAAGATTATAAGCCTGAAAAGCCATCGGATACTGATTTAGTATTCATTAGCAACGCTGAAACAATTAGAGATTATTTGTTGCGGTTATCTGTTGATGAGTTGAAGTTGCTTGCTAAATATATTTTGCAAAATGTATATATCGTATTTGTGCAAACAGATGATTTCGCATCATCATTTAGACTCTTTAATGTATTAAATAGTCGAGGTTTACCTCTAAGTAATGCAGATCTTTTAAAAAATGCACTGTTTGAATCAGCTTCTACACATAATAAAAAATCAGAGCAAATAGAATCAGCATGGTCGCAAATTGAAGATATGGTTGGAGTGAGACGGCTTGATAAATTTCTTACTCTTCATAAGCTTTCCGAGAAAAAAGATCGTGACAGGGTGTTACAAAAAGGTTTTGAAGCTTTTATTGAAAATCTCCAGCAGCAATTTGATGGAGATGCTATTGCTATGTCACTGATGTTGGTTAATTCTGCAAAAAATT
>NZ_JBQZXC010000147.1:0-7665 GCF_053555815.1 Shigella sp. SIG6
TTTTCGTATGCAGTGTCTATGCGACAGACACTGCGCTCTTAGCATGGGGCAGGGAATAACCAGGCTATTTCTCCATGCACAGGCCAATTATGAAAGAGGAGAGGCTTAAGTTCTTGAACCCTGAACGAATAACGACTACCAGAAAAGCACTTCGCATCACTCAGACATGATTTAACATAATATACATTATGCGCAGTAACATTGTAATAGCTAAATTGAGATGTCCGTCTCTGACTAAATAGACATGTCCGCGCTACAGTCTCACCACAGCGATCACTGCTTTCAAAGGATGGGACTCATGACGGCATACGGAACGGAGTAATCGGCAACTGATGCCGGGCCTCGCTGAGCGTGCACTGCTTATTATCCGTGAACGTGCCGCCAAGAACCGCGGTTTGTGCCGGACGCACAACGCCTAACCCAAGGCAACCAAGCTGCACGTCGCCTCCTCCAACGACCACCGGAGTGCCCGCCTTCAGACCGCAGAGTTCCGCCGCTTGTGAACTTACCACGCCCAGCAATGTGCCGGTTTCTTTGACAGGAGAAAGAATATCGGCACGCAGGCCAGCCATATCCAGCAATGCAGGTTTCCAGGCACGGGTGGTTAGATCAAGAAGTCCCGTGGTGCCAGCGTTAGAGGGATCCACCGCCAGTTCGCCGCTGAGCATATAGGCCAGCCAGTCGCTGATCATGGTGATGGTTGATGCCTGACGGTAAATATCGGAACGATGGTGCACCAGCCAAAGTAATCTGGGGATGGCACTTAAAGCCAGTGTTTGTCCGGTCGCTCGATAAACTTCGTTTTCAAAGGTATTGTTGTGCAGTTCTTTAAGTTCGCTAACTTCGCGTGCCGCTCTGGCATCCACATTGGCGCAGGCCCAGATCGGTGTTCCTTCATTGTTATATAAAACAATGCCTTCACGCATAGAACATGCCGAAACGGCAGCGATATACTCCGGGTCTATGCCGGCGTTGTGCAGCGCCTGGCGCATACACTCACACGCCAGTTGCCAGTTTTTGTTGAGATCAAATTCCATAGAACCAGGAACGTCCGGTACTGCCAGATGCCGCCACTCCGCCTGTCCCACTGCTATTTGATTGCCTTCCAGGTCGAATATCACAGCCCAAATACTTCCGGTGCCTGCATCCAGCGCCATCAGGTAGTACTTTGATTCTGAAGGGGTAAAGAGTCGAGCCATTAGATTATCCTCGGCTTATGCGTTCTGTCTGTTCCTCTATACGTTCTCCATCATTCCCGGTAATAAGGTCATGCAAATTTAACTACGTAAAATCGCCGCTGCTGTGTCCTGATCGGTAACCAGTGCGTTGATATAACCGCCTTTCATTGCAGCGGCAATTGCTTCGGCTTTATTTTCTCCCCCTGCCACGCCAACCCGGACGGGTATGGTCTTCAGCGCGCTTAAAGGTAAGCCAATCAGTTCGTTATGTATTTTGATATCCGTGACAACGTCACCTTTTGCATCAAAAAAGTAGCCTAAAATGTCGCCAACCGCCCCTTTTCGGCCAATCATTAACTGTTCGCCCTGGCTGATATAACCGGAGCGAATAATTGTCGCGTCGTCTTGTTGACTCACGGCTCCAATGCCGACAATCGCCACATCCGCTGCTTGCGCGGCTAGCAGAACATCTTTGACGCAATTTTCATTTTTTAGCGTACGGGCAATGTCAGCGGAGGATGCCCGCAACGGAGCCGGAATAATATTCACACTGCACGCCGCGTTAAGCTGCCCGATACCCGTCATATAAGAACCGACGCCACCGGAGAGCGTGACTAGGCGAATTTGCTGTGACGAAATAAAACCACTTAAGCGTTGCAGCGTATTCATGGTTGCCTCGCCAAAACCAATCGCCAGCATCTGTTGTGGTTGAAGTAAACTCATCAACATATGCGCCGCGCCTATCCCTAGTCGCCCGCCGACATCAGCATCCGCAAGCCCAGGGATCACCCGGACATGTTGCAGCGAAAACTGACGACGTAATTGAGTTTCATATTCCAGACAGCCTTCAAAGCGAGAATTAATCTGTACGCGAATAATGCCGGACTGATGCCCTTTCTCCAGCAAGCGCGACACTTTCAAACGGGTCAGGCCGAGACGATCGCTGATCTCGCTCTGGGTCAGCCCGTCGTGATAGTAAAACCACGCGATCCGCGCGACCTGTTCTTCTTCACACATTCCCTGTTCTGAAATTGCCGAATCGTTGATTGTCATAATTCATTCTTCACTTTGAACATATTTAAATCTTTAATGCAATTGTTCAGTTCTTGCGCATTTATATCTGTGATGGCAACCACAGTTTGACTCTACGAGCATGAACAAACGCAACCGTGAAAATCAAAATAGCATAAATTGTGATCTATTCGTCGGAAATATGTGCAATGTCCACCTAAGGTTATGAACAAATTAAAAGTAGAAATACATTTGTTCAAAACTCACCTGCAAAACTGAACGGGGGAAATATGCAAACGAGTGATACCCGCGCGTTACCGCTACTTTGCGCCCGCTCGGTTTATAAACAGTATTCAGGGGTCAATGTCCTGAAAGGCATCGATTTTACGTTGCATCAGGGGGAGGTCCACGCCCTGCTCGGCGGCAATGGTGCCGGTAAATCGACGTTAATGAAGATTATTGCCGGTATTACCCCTGCTGATAGCGGTACGCTGGAGATTGGGGGCAACAACTACGCCAGATTAACGCCAGTTCATGCTCATCAGCTGGGCATTTATCTCGTTCCCCAGGAACCGCTGCTTTTCCCAAGCCTGTCGATAAAAGAAAACATCCTGTTTGGGCTGGCAAAAAAACAGCTCTCCATGCAGAAAATGAAGAACTTGCTGGCGGTGCTGGGCTGCCAGTTTGATCTGCATAGTCTGGCAGGATCGCTGGATGTCGCCGATCGCCAAATGGTGGAAATCCTCCGCGGGCTGATGCGCGACTCGCGGATTCTGATCCTCGATGAACCTACCGCCTCGCTTACCCCTGCGGAAACCGAACGCTTGTTTAGTCGCTTGCAAGAGCTGCTTGCTACTGGCGTGGGTATTGTTTTTATCTCGCATAAGCTGCCGGAAATTCGCCAGATTGCCGATCGAATTAGCGTGATGCGCGACGGAACCATCGCCTTAAGCGGCAAAACCAGCGAACTGTCTACCGACGACATTATTCAGGCCATCACCCCAGCGGTACGGGAAAAATCGCTCTCTGCCAGCCAAAAATTATGGCTGGAGTTACCTGGTAACCGCCCACAACATGCCGTCGGAACGCCGGTGCTGACACTGGAAAATCTGACTGGCGAAGCTTTCAGGAATGTCAGCCTGACGCTCAATGCCGGAGAAATTCTGGGCCTGGCTGGGCTGGTGGGAGCCGGACGCACAGAACTGGCCGAGACGCTCTATGGTCTGCGTACTTTGCGTGGCGGACGCATTATGCTGAATGGTAAAGAGATCAATAAATTATCCACTGGAGAACGTTTACTGCGCGGTCTGGTTTATCTGCCGGAAGATCGCCAGTCATCCGGACTGAATCTCGATGCTTCGCTGGCCTGGAACGTCTGCGCCCTTACTCATAACCTTCGTGGATTCTGGGCGAAAACCGCGAAAGATAATGCCACCCTGGAACGTTATCGTCGGGCGCTGAATATTAAATTTAACCAACCGGAACAAGCTGCACGGACATTATCCGGTATTCACTACCTGTTGCCTGTGTCGCGACTTTACTGCTTGGTTTGCTCGCGGGATTTTTCAACGGTGCCCTGGTCGCGTGGCTAAAGATCCCTGCCATTGTTGCCACCCTTGGCACGTTAGGGTTGTACAGAGGCATCATGTTGCTGTGGACTGGCGGTAAATGGATTGAAGGGTTACCCGCCGAACTGAAACAGCTCTCCGCCCCGCTGCTGCTTGGCATTTCAGCAATTGGTTGGTTGACGATAATTCTGGTGGCATTTATGGCCTGGCTGCTGGCGAAGACGGCGTTTGGACGCAGTTTTTATGCCACGGGCGATAATTTACAGGGCGCTCGTCAACTGGGCGTTCGTACGGAAGCCATTCGCATTGTGCCATTTTCGTTGAACGGCTGCATGGCGGCACTGGCGGGAATTGTGTTTGCTTCGCAGATTGGTTTTATCCCCAACCAGACCTGTACCGGGCTGGAGATGAAAGCAATTGCAGCCTGCGTGCTGGGCGGCATTAGTTTGCTCGGTGGTTCCGGTGCGATCATCGGTGCGGTACTCGGCGCATGGTTCCTGACGCAGATCGATAGCGTACTGGTGCTGTTGCGCATTCCGGCATGGTGGAATGATTTTATCGCGGGTCTGGTTCTGCTGGCGGTGCTGGTGTTTGATGGACGCCTGCGTTGTGCGCTGGAACGTAATCTGCGGCGGCAAAAATATGCCCGCTTTATGACGCCACCGCCATCCGTTAAACCCGCTTCGTCAGGTAAAAAACGGGAGGCCGCATAATGCGTATTCGCTACGGTTGGGAACTGGCTCTTGCCGCACTGCTCGTTATTGAGATTGTCGCATTTGGTGCAATTAACCCGCGAATGTTAGATCTCAATATGTTGCTGTTCAGCACCAGTGACTTTATCTGCATTGGCATTGTCGCTCTACCGCTGACGATGGTGATTGTCAGTGGCGGGATC
Organism: Shigella sp. SIG6; assembly: GCF_053555815.1. Lineage (NCBI taxonomy): Bacteria > Pseudomonadati > Pseudomonadota > Gammaproteobacteria > Enterobacterales > Enterobacteriaceae > Shigella > Shigella sp. SIG6. The sequence goes on from NZ_JBQZXC010000147.1 coordinate 4,653, forward strand.
GATATTTCGTTTGGTTCGACCATCGGCCTCTGCGCCATTGCATTGGGCGTACTGTTTCAAAGTGGTGTGCCGATGCCGCTGGCGATACTCCTGACCTTACTGCTCGGCGCATTGTGCGGGCTGATCAACGCCGGATTAATTATCTATACCAAAGTTAACCCGCTGGTGATTACGCTTGGCACGCTGTATCTGTTTGCCGGAAGCGCTCTGCTGCTTTCCGGTATGGCCGGAGCGACGGGGTACGAAGGTATTGGTGGATTCCCGATGGCGTTTACAGATTTCGCTAACCTGGATGTGCTGGGACTCCCCGTTCCGCTGATTATCTTCCTGATATGTCTCCTCGTTTTCTGGCTCTGGCTGCATAAAACCCATGCCGGACGTAATGTGTTTTTGATTGGGCAAAGCCCGCGCGTGGCGCTTTATAGCGCGATTCCAGTTAACCGCACCTTATGTGCGCTCTATGCCATGACGGGGCTGGCGTCTGCGGTCGCCGCTGTGGTGCTTGGCGGGGCCAATATTTATGGTGGTTCCGGTTCCATTATCGGCACCGCCATTGCGGTTTTATTAGTGGGATATTTGCAGCAAGGTTTGCAAATGGCAGGAGTGCCAAATCAGGTGTCCAGCGCCCTTTCCGGTGCGCTGCTTATCGTCGTTGTCGTAGGTCGTTCCGTTAGCCTGCATCGCCAGCAAATTAAAGAGTGGCTGGCGCGTCGGGCCAATAACCCATTGCCATAAAGGATATCTTCATGACACTTCATCGCTTTAAGAAAATCGCCTTACTTAGCGCTCTTGGCATTGCCGCAATCTCTATGAATGTGCAGGCCGCAGAGCGTATTGCATTTATTCCCAAACTGGTTGGCGTGGGATTTTTTACCAGCGGTGGCAACGGCGCACAACAAGCGGGTAAAGAGCTGAGCGTTGATGTGACCTACGACGGGCCGACAGAACCCAGTGTTTCTGGTCAGGTACAGTTGATTAATAACTTCGTCAATCAAGGTTATAACGCCATTATTCGTTTCTGCGGTTTCGCCTGATGGCTTGTGTCCGGCACTGAAACGCGCCATGCAACGTGGTGTGAGAGTGCTGACCTGGGACTCTGATACTAAACCGGAGTGCCGCTCTTACTACATTAATCAGGGAACGCCCGCCCAGTTGGGAGGTATGTTGGTGGATATGGCGGCGCGTCAGGTGAATAAAGACAAAGCCAAAGTCGCGTTTTTCTACTCAAGCCCCACCGTTACGGACCAAAACCAGTGGGTGAAAGAAGCGAAAGCGAAAATCGCCAAAGAGCATCCAGGCTGGGAAATTGTCACTACGCAGTTTGGCTATAACGATGCCACTAAATCGTTACAAACCGCAGAAGGAATATTAAAAGCGTATAGCGATCTCGACGCCATTATCGCCCCCGATGCCAACGCCCTGCCCGCTGCCGCACAAGCCGCAGAAAACCTGAAAAATGACAAAGTAGCGATTGTCGGATTCAGTACGCCAAATGTGATGCGCCCGTATGTAGAGCGCGGCACGGTGAAAGAATTTGGACTGTGGGATGTGGTTCAGCAAGGCAAAATTTCAGTGTATGTCGCGGATGCATTATTGAAAAAAGGATCAATGAAAACGGGCGACAAGCTGGATATCCAGGGCGTAGGTCAGGTTGAAGTCTCGCCAAACAGCGTTCAGGGCTATGACTACGAAGCGGATGGTAATGGCATCGTACTGTTACCGGAGCGCGTGATATTCAACAAAGAGAATATCGGCAAATACGATTTCTGATGTGCATTACTTAACCGGAGTAAGTTATGGCAGATTTAGACGATATTAAAGATGGTAAAGATTTTCGTACCGATCAACCGCAACAAAATATCCCTTTTACCCTGAAAGGTTGCGGTGCGCTGGATTGGGGAATGCAGTCACGCTTATCGTGGATATTTAATCCGAAAACGGGTAAAACTGTGATGCTAGCCTTTGACCATGGTTATTTTCAGGGGCCGACTACCGGACTTGAACGCATTGATATAAATATCGCCCCGCTGTTTGAACATGCCGATGTATTAATGTGTACGCGCGGCATTTTGCGCAGCGTAGTTCCCCCGGCGACCAATAAGCCGGTGGTACTGCGGGCGTCAGGTGCGAACTCTATTCTGGCGGAATTAAGTAATGAAGCCGTGGCGTTATCGATGGATGATGCCGTGCGCCTGAACAGTTGCGCGGTGGCGGCGCAGGTTTATATCGGCAGCGAATATGAACATCAGTCGATCAAAAATATTATTCAGCTGGTCGATGCCGGAATGAAAGTGGGAATGCCGACCATGGCCGTGACTGGCGTGGGCAAAGATATGGTGCGCGATCAGCGTTATTTCTCGCTCGCGACTCGAATCGCCGCTGAAATGGGGGCGCAAATTATCAAAACCTATTATGTCGAAAAAGGTTTTGAACGGATTGTTGCCGGATGTCCGGTACCCATTGTTATTGCTGGCGGTAAAAAATTACCGGAGCGCGAGGCGCTGGAAATGTGCTGGCAGGCTATCGATCAGGGCGCTTCTGGTGTGGATATGGGGCGTAATATTTTCCAGTCTGACCATCCGGTGGCGATGATGAAAGCCGTACAGGCGGTGGTTCACCATAACGAAACGGCTGATCGGGCATATGAACTCTATCTGAGTGAAAAACAGTAACTGCGGATTTAAGGAGAAGAATTATGCACGTCACACTGGTTGAAATTAACGTTCATGAAGACAAGGTTGACGAGTTTATCGAAGTTTTTCGCCAGAACCACCTAGGCTCTGTACAGGAAGAAGGTAATTTGCGCTTCGATGTCTTACAGGACCTGGAAGTGAATTCGCGCTTTTATATTTACGAAGCCTATAAAGATGAAGACACAGTGGCATTCCATAAAACCACGCCTCACTACAAAACCTGTGTCGCGAAACTGGAATCTTTAATGACCGGGCCGCGTAAAAAACGTCTGTTCAATGGGTTGATGCCGTGAGGCTACGTGAGGTGTACTGGCAATAGT
>NZ_JBQZXC010000148.1:0-7657 GCF_053555815.1 Shigella sp. SIG6
GATAATGGGCTAAATTGCCGGATGCGGCGCGAGTACTTTATCCGATCTATAAATGTAGGCCGGATAAGATGCGCCAGCATCGCATCCGGCATTCAGGCAAGGTAGCTGGTATTTATTTCAGCTTCATATGCGTGGCAACGGTAATATTCTGTGGTGACGGTTTTCCCGAAATTAAGCGGAATAATAACTCGCAGCTTTGTTGACCTAACTCCTGCGTCGGAACATCGATGCCGCCTGGTGCAGGCGTTAAAATAAACGACAGCGTTTCATTACTATAACCCACCACCGCTAACTGCTGCGGAATAGCAATATTTTTCTCTGCCGCCGCACGATAAATGCTCATTAATTTCAGGCTGTCAGTGGCAAACACTGCCTCAGGCAACGGTGACTGACTTAATAATTGCCGTGCTGCTTGCAGTGCTGTTTCATGGGTATAACCGCCGTCAACAATCCATTTATCACGCACTGCAATATTATGCGCGGACAGACTTTGCTTATAGCCATTAACGCGATCAACCGAAACATGGACATCAAGCGGAGCATGCAGGCAGGCAATATTTTGATGCCCACTTTCAATTAATGCATCGGTCAACGCAATGCTGTCACCAAAATTATCGGTATCGACAGAATAAACATGGGCATATTGACCTTCAACTTTGCCAATTACCACCACCGGAATATCGTATTTATCGAGTTGGGCAAAAAATGACTCATCCGCTGGCGAACTGAGCATAATAATGCCTTTAATCATTTTCTGTTTAATTTTGCTTTCGCATTTTTGCAGATCTTCTGCCGGATTGTGCGACGTTTGTAATATCACGTCGAAACCTTCTTCTTCCGCTTTGGCGGTGATGGCATGCAAAACTTCAGAGAAAAACGGATTACCCGCCGTAGTTTTGGTCGAACGGGTAGAAATCACCATAATGGCATCAAAACCCGAAGAGGTCAGCGCGCGGGCCAGCTTGTTTGGCTGATACTGTAATTCTTCAATGGCCCGTAACACTTTTTCGCGCGCTTCCGGGGAGATATTAGTTTGCTTATTCAGCACGCGTGATACGGTGGATTTTGATACGCCTGCAACCCTGGCAATATCATAAATAGTAGGGGACATAGGTCAGGAACTCCGTCCGAACGTGAATGCTGCACATCTTATGGAGTTCGCCCGTCGATGACAACACGGGCAGTTGATAATCAATGGCCTGGCCCCCACATTCATATCCTTACGAATGATTTTTTTTCTGGTCTTCAGAGCAGCACAGGACAGCAATGAAGCGACTTAAAAATGAACTCAATGCGCTGGTGAATCGGGGTGTCGACAGACATCTGCGCCTCGCTGTAACCGGACTTAGCCGCAGCGGCAAAACAGCGTTTATCACCGCGATGGTTAATCAGTTGCTCAATATTCATGCCGGAGCACGTTTGCCGCTGTTAAGCGCGGTGCGTGAAGAGCGCTTGCTGGGCGTAAAACGCATTCCCCAGCGTGACTTTGGCATTCCGCGCTTCACCTATGATGAAGGACTGGCGCAGTTATATGGTGATCCTCCCGCCTGGCCGACGCCTACGCGCGGCGTCAGTGAAATTCGCCTGGCGTTACGTTTTAAATCGAACGATTCGCTGCTGCGCCACTTTAAGGATACCTCCACGCTGTATCTGGAAATTGTGGATTATCCCGGCGAATGGTTGCTCGACCTGCCGATGCTGGCGCAGGATTACTTAAGCTGGTCGCGCCAGATGACGGGCTTACTCAATGGTCAGCGCGGCGAATGGTCGGCGAAATGGCGAATGATGTGCGAAGGACTTGACCCGCTAGCGCCTGCCGACGAAAACCGGCTGGCAGACATTGCCGCCGTGTGGACCGATTATCTCCACCACTGTAAACAGCAGGGGCTGCACTTTATTCAGCCTGGGCGCTTTGTCTTGCCGGGAGATATGGCAGGTGCGCCCGCGCTGCAATTCTTCCCGTGGCCGGATGTCGATGCCTGGGGCGAGTCCAAACTGGCGCAGGCCGATAAGCACACCAATGCCGGAATGCTGCGCGAGCGGTTTAATTATTACTGCGAGAAAGTGGTGAAGGGGTTCTATAAGAATCATTTTCTGCGCTTTGACCGCCAGATTGTGCTGGTGGATTGCCTGCAACCTCTCAACAGTGGGCCACAGGCATTTAATGATATGCGTCTGGCACTGACGCAGCTGATGCAAAGTTTCCACTACGGGCAGCGCACGCTGTTTCGCCGCTTATTCTCGCCGGTTATCGACAAACTGCTGTTTGCCGCGACGAAAGCGGACCATGTAACGGTCGATCAGCACGCCAATATGGTTTCATTACTGCAACAACTGATTCAGGATGCCTGGCAAAATGCGGCGTTTGAAAGGATTAGTATGGATTGCCTGGGGCTGGCCTCGGTGCAGGCGACCACCAGCGGCATTATTGACGTCAACGGCGAGAAAATTCCGGCATTGCGCGGTAACCGGCTCAGCGATGGTGCGCCTCTCACCGTTTACCCCGGTGAAGTTCCTGCGCGTTTGCCCGGTCAGGCGTTCTGGGACAAGCAAGGGTTCCAGTTTGAAGCGTTTCGCCCGCAGGTGATGGATGTCGACAAACCGCTGCCGCATATTCGTCTTGATGCCGCGCTGGAATTTTTAATAGGAGATAAATTGCGATGACCGAACCGTTAAAACCACGTATTGATTTCAACGGTCCGCTGGAGGTCGAACAGAATCCAAAATTCAGGGCGCAGCAGACCTTTGACGAAAATCAGGCGCAAAATTTTGCCCCGGCCACGCTCGACGAAGCGCAGGAAGAAGAGGGGCAAGTCGAAGCGGTAATGGACGCAGCGTTACGTCCGAAACGCAGCCTGTGGCGCAAAATGGTGATGGGCGGGCTGGCTCTGTTTGGCGCAAGCGTTGTCGGGCAGGGTATACAGTGGACAATGAATGCCTGGCAAACCCAGGACTGGGTAGCGCTGGGTGGATGTGCCGCTGGGGCATTGATTATCGGCGCTGGCGTAGGTTCTGTGGTAACAGAGTGGCGGCGCTTATGGCGCTTGCGACAGCGCGCCCATGAACGCGACGAAGCGCGTGATTTATTGCATAGCCACGGCACGGGCAAAGGTCGCGCATTTTGCGAAAAACTGGCGCAGCAGGCGGGTATTGATCAGTCGCATCCGGCGCTGCAACGCTGGTATGCCTCAATCCATGAAACGCAGAACGATCGTGAAGTGGTCAGCCTGTATGCGCATTTGGTCCAGCCAGTTTTAGATGCCCAGGCGCGGCGCGAAATCAGCCGTTCGGCGGCGGAATCAACGTTGATGATTGCGGTCAGCCCGCTGGCGTTGGTCGATATGGCGTTTATCGCCTGGCGCAATCTGCGTTTAATTAATCGCATTGCCACGCTGTATGGCATTGAACTGGGGTATTACAGCCGTTTGCGTCTGTTTAAGCTGGTATTGCTGAATATCGCTTTTGCCGGAGCCAGCGAACTGGTGCGCGAAGTGGGGATGGACTGGATGTCGCAAGATCTCGCTGCTCGTTTGTCTACCCGCGCAGCTCAGGGAATTGGTGCTGGACTTCTGACGGCACGACTCGGGATTAAAGCTATGGAGCTTTGCCGCCCGCTGCCGTGGATTGACGATGACAAACCTCGCCTTGGGGATTTCCGTCGTCAGCTTATCGGTCAGGTGAAAGAAACTCTGCAAAAAGGCAAAACGCCCAGCGAAAAATAATGCAATATCGGGTGCTGACCGGATATCTTTACGCCGAAGTGCCCGTTTTTCCGTCTTTGTGTCAATGATTGTTGACAGAAACCTTCCTGCTATCCAAATAGTGTCATATCATCATATTAATTGTTCTTTTTTCAGGTGAAGGTTCCCATGCGTCTGGAAGTCTTTTGTGAAGACCGACTCGGTCTGACCCGCGAATTACTCGATCTACTCGTGCTAAGAGGCATTGATTTACGCGGTATTGAGATTGATCCCATTGGGCGAATCTACCTCAATTTTGCTGAACTGGAGTTTGAGAGTTTCAGCAGTCTGATGGCCGAAATACGCCGTATTGCAGGTGTTACCGATGTGCGTACTGTCCCGTGGATGCCTTCCGAACGTGAGCATCTGGCGTTGAGCGCGTTACTGGAGGCGTTGCCTGAACCTGTGCTCTCTGTCGATATGAAAAGCAAAGTGGATATGGCGAACCCGGCGAGCTGTCAGCTTTTTGGGCAAAAATTGGATCGCCTGCGCAACCATACCGCCGCACAATTGATTAACGGCTTTAATTTTTTACGTTGGCTGGAAAGCGAACCGCAAGATTCGCATAACGAGCATGTCGTTATTAATGGGCAGAATTTCCTGATGGAGATTACGCCTGTTTATCTTCAGGATGAAAATGATCAACACGTCCTGACCGGTGCGGTGGTGATGTTGCGATCAACGATTCGTATGGGCCGCCAGTTGCAAAATGTCGCCGCCCAGGACGTCAGCGCCTTCAGCCAAATTGTCGCCGTCAGCCCGAAAATGAAGCACGTTGTCGAACAGGCGCAGAAACTGGCGATGCTAAGCGCGCCGCTGCTGATTACGGGTGACACAGGTACAGGTAAAGATCTTTTTGCCTACGCCTGCCATCAGGCAAGCCCCAGAGCGGGCAAACCTTACCTGGCGCTGAATTGCGCGTCTATACCAGAAGATGCGGTCGAGAGTGAACTGTTTGGTCATGCTCCGGAAGGGAAGAAAGGGTTCTTTGAGCAGGCGAACGGTGGTTCGGTGCTGTTGGATGAAATAGGGGAAATGTCACCACGGATGCAGGCGAAATTACTGCGTTTTCTTAATGATGGCACTTTCCGTCGGGTTGGCGAAGACCATGAGGTGCATGTCGATGTGCGGGTGATTTGCGCTACGCAGAAGAATCTGGTCGAACTGGTGCAAAAAGGCGTGTTCCGTGAAGATCTCTATTATCGTCTGAACGTGTTGACGCTCAATCTGCCGCCGCTACGTGACTGTCCGCAGGACATTATGCCGTTAACTGAGCTGTTCGTCGCCCGCTTTGCCGACGAGCAGGGCGTGCCGCGTCCGAAACTGGCCGCTGACCTGAATACTGTACTTACACGTTATGCGTGGCCGGGAAATGTGCGGCAGTTAAAGAACGCTATCTATCGCGCACTGACACAACTGGACGGTTATGAGCTGCGTCCACAGGATATTTTGTTGCCGGATTATGACGCCGCAACGGTAGCCGTGGGCGAAGATGCGATGGAAGGTTCGCTGGACGAAATCACCAGCCGTTTTGAACGCTCGGTATTAACCCAGCTTTATCGCAATTATCCCAGCACGCGCAAACTGGCAAAACGTCTCGGCGTTTCACATACCGCGATTGCCAATAAGTTGCGGGAATATGGTCTGAGTCAGAAGAAGAACGAAGAGTAAGCGCGAATATGCCTGATGGTGCAACACCATCAGGCATATTAACTTATGCTTTCAGTACAGCCAGAGCTGCTTCGTAATCCGGCTCGGTGGTGATTTCATCCACCAGCTGGCTGAAAATCACATTGTCATTTTCGTCAATAACCACAACGGCACGCGCTGCCAGACCTTTCAGTGGGCCATCAGCAATTGCCACACCGTAGGCTTGCAGAAATTCAGCGTTACGGAAAGTGGAGAGGGTGATAACGTTGTTCAGACCTTCTGCGCCGCAGAAACGAGACTGGGCGAACGGCAGATCGGCAGAGATACACAGCACAACGGTGTTGTCGATCTCAGTTGCCAGTTGGTTAAACTTACGTACTGATGCGGCGCAAACACCGGTATCAATACTCGGGAAAATGTTCAGCACTTTGCGTTTACCCGCAAACTGACCGAGGGTGACGTCAGACAGATCTTTTGCCACGAGAGTAAAAGTCTGCGCTTTGCTACCCGTCTGCGGGATGGAATTGGCGACTGTAACCGGGTTGCCCTGGAAATGAACGGTTTGTGACATGATTATCTTTCCTGTTTACATATAGTTAACGTCACACCTAGTTTATGCTAACTGTCAATAACACAGCAAACGCTATTTGCGCTTAATCCGCAGACCACCGCGACAACAAGGAGTAAAGATGAGAATCGTTAAGGTATTTGAGGAAGCTTGGCCCTTACATACCCCGTTTGTGATTGCCCGGGGAAGTCGCAGTGAAGCGCGCGTGGTGGTGGTTGAACTGGAAGAAGAGGGTATTAAAGGCACCGGCGAATGCACGCCGTATCCGCGTTATGGAGAAAGTGATGCCTCGGTAATGGCGCAAATTATGAGCGTCGTGCCGCAATTAGAGAAAGGGCTGACACGGGAGGAGTTGCAAAAAATTCTCCCTGCCGGCGCAGCACGTAATGCGCTGGATTGTGCATTGTGGGATCTCGCGGCGCGAAAACAGCAGCAATCGCTGGCTGATTTGATCGGCATAACGCTTCCCGAGACAGTTATCACTGCACAGACGGTTGTCATCGGTACGCCTGATCAGATGGCCAATAGTGCATCAACACTCTGGCAGGCACGCGCGAAATTACTGAAAGTGAAGCTGGATAACCATCTTATCAGTGAGCGGATGGTGGCAATTCGCACCGCTGTGCCCGATGCCACGCTGATCGTTGATGAAAATGAATCCTGGCGTGCAGAAGGGTTGGCGGCGCGTTGCCAGCTATTGGCGGATTTAGGCGTTGCGATGCTTGAACAACCGCTTCCTGCGCAGGACGATGCGGCGCTGGAGAATTTTATTCATCCGTTGCCGATTTGTGCTGATGAAAGTTGTCATACTCGTAGCAATCTGAAGGCGCTGAAAGGGCGCTATGAGATGGTTAACATTAAGCTCGATAAAACCGGTGGTCTGACGGAAGCGCTGGCGACTGAAGCGCGTGCACAAGGTTTCAGTCTGATGCTGGGCTGCATGTTGTGTACCTCTCGTGCCATTAGCGCCGCTTTACCGCTGGTGCCGCAGGTCAGTTTCGCCGATCTTGACGGACCGACCTGGCTGGCGGTAGATGTGGAACCGGCGCTTCAGTTCACGACGGGCGAATTGCATCTTTAGGATGCCAGCGCAGCAAGTTTGCCATCGCAAAGAGATATTTTTCGCTGGCTTCGTCGGAGGAGATGGGCGGAAACTCTGCGGTGATGCAATGCAAGTTGAGATCTGCACACCAACTGCCGAAAGAGCCAGGAGTTTCATAACCGACGCTGGTTACCAGAGGCAATTCAAACGACTGGGCCAGCCATTCGCCTAATTCGCTGTGTCTGGGATCTTCAATACAAGCCAGTGGATCGTGGAATGAGACCACCTAGGCAGGTTGAATGCGGTGTATAAGCTGGCACAGCGCCTGGGTTTCAGGTTCGGAGCCAGGTTTGTCACCTGTCAGTAATACGACATCACGTTCTTCAGCGGCGCTGTTCCAGCGATAAACCGTTTCACCTTCCTTCCAGTTCGCCGCCGGAAAGTTTCTGTTTAAATCCACACCATTAGCATTGGCCCGTAACCCCAGCTGGCAGCCGTCAGGATTCACACACAGCACCACATGATGGCGGCGCAAAGAAGGTGTCAAAGTCCGCAGAGCACAGGAGAGCGTGACGACCGAAGAGTTTTCATCACCGTGAGTGCCAGCCAGAATCAAACCACTTTCACGGCTGGCTGCAGGGGCAGGAAACCAGATTA
>NZ_JBQZXC010000149.1:0-7605 GCF_053555815.1 Shigella sp. SIG6
CGTAATCGCGCAGCAGCTCCGTATCGTCGTCAGGAATGCTGGCATCGGGCTTTACCTCGTACAGCGCCCCCTCTACCTGATCAATCAACCGCTGTTGGTCATTTTGCGCCATATTGCGAAGCATTGCAGTGACGATAATCTCCAAAGCTTTCTACCTGCGCACACAGTTCTTTCGACTCTTCTTCTTTTTGGGCAAGCTTAAATAACAACTCAGCAATGAGATTTTTCATGTCTGTATTTCCTTATCCAAAGTATGGAGAAGTTAACATTATGTTTCACAACTTCATAGTGTCTGGAAGTATTATTTTTATGACAAAGGAAATACTTTGCGCAAATATTTTTTGTTTGATTACCAGCGAAACGTTTCTCTTATTTAAATAATTACCCACGCAAAATATAGGCTTTTAATTATCAACCTTTATTATAAATAAAAGCTATGAAATATATTCTCTTCGTTAACTTATAATTAAGAGAAAAAAACTCACCGCATTGCCATTTAAGCCAGGAATAAATTAGCTTCCCGTTCATCATTTTTGTGATCTTGCGCACATCTTTGAGATAACGCACTTTCTTCACCAGTACGTTGCACGCTTTGTCAGCAGAAGATTGCAACAATCTTTCAGAAGGCCGCGAATCCCCCGTTTTGTCGTGGTAATGTATGCACTTTGTGTTAGACGGGATAGGTTTTTAAGATGGAAAAACTGCGGGTAGGAATCGTTTTTGGTGGTAAATCAGCGGAACATGAAGTGTCTCTGCAATCGGCAAAAAACATTGTCGATGCCATTGATAAAAGTCGCTTCGACGTTGTGCTGCTGGGCATTGATAAACAAGGGCAATGGCACGTCAGCGATGCCAGCAATTATCTGCTAAATGCAGACGATCCTGCCCATATTGCGTTGCGCCCTTCGGCGACCAGTCTTGCGCAGGTGCCAGGTAAACATGAGCATCAGCTTATCGACGCGCAAAACGGTCAGCCGTTGCCGACGGTGGATGTCATTTTCCCGATTGTCCACGGTACGCTGGGCGAAGATGGTTCCTTGCAGGGAATGCTGCGGGTCGCCAATTTACCGTTTGTAGGTTCTGATGTTCTGGCTTCAGCAGCCTGTATGGATAAAGATGTCACCAAACGTCTGCTACGCGATGCCGGGCTGAACATTGCGCCATTTATTACCCTGACGCGCGCTAATCGTCACAACATCAGTTTTGCCGAAGTGGAGTCTAAACTGGGGTTACCACTGTTTGTAAAACCGGCTAATCAGGGCTCTTCTGTTGGTGTCAGCAAAGTAACCAGTGAAGAACAGTACGCAATTGCCGTCGATCTGGCGTTCGAGTTCGATCATAAAGTGATCGTTGAGCAAGGGATCAAAGGTCGTGAGATCGAATGCGCAGTTCTGGGCAACGACAATCCGCAAGCCAGCACCTGTGGCGAGATCGTACTCACCAGCGATTTCTATGCCTACGACACCAAGTACATTGACGAAGATGGCGCGAAAGTGGTAGTTCCGGCAGCCATTGCACCAGAGATCAACGATAAGATCCGGGCGATTGCCGTTCAGGCTTATCAGACGTTGGGATGCGCAGGCATGGCGCGTGTAGACGTGTTTTTAACCCCAGAGAACGAAGTGGTGATCAACGAGATCAACACACTGCCTGGCTTCACCAACATCAGTATGTATCCGAAGCTGTGGCAAGCCAGCGGTCTGGGTTACACCGATCTGATCACACGTTTGATTGAGCTGGCGCTGGAGCGTCACGCTGCGGATAACGCATTGAAAACCACAATGTAATATTTTAACGCCCGATAATATTCTTATTGGGCGTTTTCAGTTTCTTCATCGCGACGACGAATAATCAACCCCGCCAGCCAGAAACTAATCACCCACGTCACCAGACCGACGGCATAGGTCTGCCAACCTTTTGCTTCAAATCCCAGTACCCCCACCACGCCATTAAGAATGAATATAAGGCCAATGGCGAACGCATAGTAGTGCCAGTCACGGCGGATTTTTACAGGCAGATTCATGGCAGCTCCGTTAACGAAAAACAACATCCTTGCATATTCTGTAACAACCGTCTGTGGTGTAGACAACATTTTCGTAATTGTTAATAAATTTAACTTAAGGTTGCCATTTTGTGACTCACAACGAAGATTCACGCTTCGGGAATATTCCCAACATCAATTTACCATGATTCTGATATTGACAATCTAAATGACCTGTCAGACTTGCCATAAGCCGCTGGTATCACACCAGAAGAGAAGCAGATGACTTCCGGAGGTTTTTATGGCTGATTTCACCCTGTCAAAATCGCTGTTTAGCGGAAAATATCGCAATGCCTCTTCAACGCCTGGCAACATTGCCTATGCGTTGTTTGTGCTGTTTTGCTTTTGGGCTGGGGCGCAATTGCTGAACCTGTTAGTGCATGCGCCCGGCGTCTATGAGCGTTTAATGCAGGTCCAGGAAACAGGTCGCCCACGGGTGGAAATTGGTTTAGGTGTCGGCACCATTTTCGGGCTGATCCCGTTTTTAGCAGGCTGCCTCATTTTTGCAGTGGTGGCGCTATGGCTGCACTGGCGACATCGCCGCCAGTAAAATTTACGTTGCCAGATGCGGCCTGAAACGCCTTATCTGGCCTGACATTCCTGTTTGATCACTGTTTCATACAACGCGCCCGCCGTTCGTCTACGCGCTTCGCAAACCAGGCCGTAGTCAGGTTGCGGGTGATTTTCGGGCTTTCCAGTTGAATGCCAGGCAACATTTCGCGGGGTAGTGATTTACCCGTTTTCGCTTCGGCAAGTTGATAAACTTTCTTGTACAGCGCCGTCTCCTCAAAAGAGAAGCTGTCACCTTTCTCTAACTGACGGCGAATTTTGCTGTCGCTCATCCCCAGTTTTCCCGCCAGTTTGCGCGTTGCCAGTTCGGTTTTCCCGGGTTCTTTACTGTCGTAACGAATTAAATCACCGTCCAGTGCCAGCTTCACGCCGCTGGCCTTACTGACTGCGTTCTGAAACGCGGCATTACGGCTGGCGTACCAGCCAGCGTTAAAATCAGCAAAGCGGTATATCGGTGCGCTATAGCTGGCGGGATAATTCAGTAAATGGTAAGTACCAAACCACAACCCGCCGCGGCGACTGAAGACTTCCTGACGAACTGTACCGTCCATTTTCCACGGATACCCTTTGGTATGCTGTTCGGCAAAAGCAATGCTGACCTGCATCGGCCCACCGGTGCGCACCGGATTAAGCGAACCAAACAGCGTCTGCCCCATTGGTACCATGCTGATCAGATCGTCAAAAATCGCGCTCAATTGCTTTTCTGTACGCACCGAATCTAACCGTTCGCTATAACTTTTGCCGTTTGGCGATTTGATTTTTAGCGCGGTATGAACCAGAAAAGCAGGAATGTGCATCCGTTCAGCACGACGGTCAATCTCTTGCCAGGCGATCTTGCTTAAGCCCGGAACGGCCGGATCTGCCTGATAATTTGACTCCTGCTGCGCCACCGCCAGCACCGAGCAGACGTTTTCCAGCGTCGGTGCCAGCCCCTGACTTTCAAAGGTGGTGGCGAGATCTTTCGCCCAGGCATCGCGGTCTTTCACGCTCGCAGGCATCTTCTGCCGCACGACGCTCGCTACATCTATCGCTTTTTCGCCCTTTTTCAACGGTTGCGGAGCCTGACTACTACACCCCGCTAAAACCAGAACCGCCAACAATGACAGCGAAGATAGATGATTGACGCGCGACATTACTTCTCCTTTTTAGCTCAAGGTATGGGTTACTTCCTGAATTTTGTCACCATCCAGCTCATGTTCAAAGCTGCGCAGACGTTTGTAGATAGACATCAACTCAACCAGTGTGGTCCATGAGTTAATCAGGTACTGGAAAGCACCGCGAACCTGACCAAAAACGTTGGTAATCTGCGTCATCAGGCCGAGCGTAATCGTACCGGCAACAATTGACGGAAACAGCAAGAACAAACCGAAAACGTTATCGACCTGCAAATAGAGAATGCGGGCGATGTTGAAATACATATAGTGAAAATAGAGGCGAAAATAGTTTTTCCGTACGGCGCTAAACAGCTCGCGTACCGTAGGCGGCGTCGCGCGCATGGCATCGTCTTCACCATAAACCAGCTCTTTACGGTAGGCGGCCTCTACTCGCTGGTTTTTAAACTCCAGCCCCGGCAGTTTGATCCCTACCACTGCCAGCAATCCGGTCCCCATCAGCGACCAGACGATAGCGGCAATCACCAGACCATACGGAATGTGCCCGATAATCGGCAGCTCCGGCACATGCGCGGAGAGCGTTACCAGCACCGGCAGGAAGGCGATCAACGTCATGATGGCGTTGATAAAACTGACGCCCATATTCTCCAGCGTTGAAGCAAAACGCATGGTGTCTTCCTGCACACGCTGTGCGGCACCTTCGATATGACGCAGTTGTTGCCAATTCGCCATGTAATATTCGTTCATCGCCGTACGCCAGCGGAACACGTAGTGACTGACAAAGAAGTTGTTCAGTACACTGATCACCACCGCGATCAGCGCAATCCCCAGAAAGACGCCCACTTCGCGGTAAAATTGTTCGATAGTGACTTTATGCGGCGAACTTAGCGCGGTTTGAATCAGATCATAGAACGGCGCATACCAGGCGTTGACGGCGACCCCGACTTCCACCAAAAACCAAGTGACGAAGATAATCAGCGCAGTACCGAGTATTGACCAGTATTGCCAACGGTGCGGGCTGTAGATAAACCAGAAAAATGCAAAAAGTCCTACGCAAACAATGTAGTAAGCGTAAAAAATCAGGAAATCCAACGACCAGAAACGCGCGGCGCTAATCGGGATCTGCCCGGAAGCGCCGGTGATACGCGCCACCCAGTCACCCCCACCGGCTTGCCAGAAGATAACGGCAATCAATGCCCAAACAAAGGCCGAGAGAAAAAACGTTCCCGGCTTTGGGAAAAAAGACTTAAACATATGCACTCCTGCTAACTTCTTATCGTTTTAACAACTGCTGTGTATTAACCGCATGACCGCTACAAAGCGTCAGCCAAATGAAACCGCCCATTGTGACCCATAGCAAGGCGCTTAGTTCGCCAGCCTGACCATAAGAATTGTTTCGACGGATTTCACAAACCAAAGATTGTTTACATAAGCGGATTAACACGCGCAGGATCACAAATGCAGGCATTGGTGAGCAGGAAAAAGATCGTGTTTACGCGCCGTTACGTTTTTAACACTATTATTGCACTAATTCGCCCTTTGCAATCCATCAATGAGTAGTATAAATACGCTCAGTTACCTTCATTCAATCTATGGACACCACCGTTGAAACGTAGTCTGCTTTTTTCTGCCGTGCTGTGTGCGGCGTCATTGACCTCCGTCCATACGGCGCAGCCGATCACTGAACCGGAGTTTGCCTCTGATATTGTCGATCGTTATGCCGATCATATTTTTTACGGCAGCGGTGCCACGGGGATGGCGCTGGTTGTTATCGACGGTAACCAGCGCGTCTTTCGTAGTTATGGCGAAACGCGACCTGGTAATAACGTTCGCCCGCAGCTGGATTCGGTCGTGCGTATTGCTTCCCTCACCAAACTAATGACCAGTGAAATGCTGGTGAAATTGCTCGACCAGGGGACCGTAAAGTTAAACGATCCGCTAAGTAAATATGCTCCGCCAGGCGCACGCGTGCCGACCTACAATGGGACGCCCATTACCCTAGTGAATCTGGCAACCCATACCAGCGCCCTGCCCCGTGAACAGCCCGGTGGCGCGGCACATCGTCCGGTGTTTGTCTGGCCAACGCGCGAGCAACGCTGGAAATACCTTTCTACGGCGAAGCTGAAAGCCGCGCCAGGCAGTCAGGCGGCGTACTCTAACCTTGCGTTCGACCTGCTGGCAGATGCACTGGCGAATGCGTCCGGCAAGCCTTATACCCAGTTGTTTGAAGAGCAGATTACCCATCCATTGGGGATGAAAGACACCACCTACACCCCCTCACCGGATCAGTGCCGCCGTTTAATGGTTGCTGAGCGCGGTGCCAGTCCGTGCAATAACACGCTGGCGGCAATTGGCAGCGGCGGCGTCTATTCCACGCCTGGCGATATGATGCGCTGGATGCAGCAGTATTTGTCATCTGATTTTTATCAGCGCAGTAACCAGGCAGATCGCATGCAGACGTTGATTTATCAGCGCGCGCAGTTTACGAAAGTGATTGGCATGGATGTCCCCGGCAAAGCGGATGCGCTTGGTTTAGGCTGGGTATATATGGCCCCGAAAGAGGGTCGTCCGAGGATTATTCAGAAGACAGGCGGTGGTGGCGGTTTCATTACCTATATGGCGATGATCCCGCAGAAGAATATTGGCGCGTTTGTGGTGGTCACTCGTTCGCCGTTGACGCGCTTTAAAAATATGAGCGATGGCATCAATGATCTGGTGACCGAGCTAAGCGGGAATAAACCGTTGGTTATCCCCGCATCCTGATTAATACTCTGAAGGCAAACGGTTGATAGCGACCAGTTTGCCTTTATTCATTTCGATATAGCCGCCTTTACGCAAAGCAGCGAGAACTTCTGCGACGACAGAACGCGATATGCGTGTACGTTGATGGATATAATTCATCACACCAATACGTGATCGCAATTCTTCATTCCAGTCAATCATTGATAATAATATTGCGCGGGTTTGTTTGGCTGGTAGATGATATCCCGTACAATTTCCTTCTGATATTAATTTGTATGGTATATCGTTTTTCATTAAACCATCAGCCAGCCCCATAATATAAGGAGCCTGGGTAATACCGATAAGTACGTTTTCTTCTCTACGCAGAGAGATAACTCCTTCTAAAATAACGAAAGTATCTTCGTTATTGACATCACTGGAAAATATAACTTGCTTTTCATTATTAAACTCGAAGCGCGTACCGTATCTGGACAAACATTTATCGAGCTTACCAAATTCCTGAAGAGGTTTAACTACAGATAACATTTGCGCGTCCTTTGCAGTAATGCCCGTCAAATCCTTGACGGGCATTATTTAGATTAAATTACCAGTATTTCTTCGGAGTGAAGAATATTACCAAGTATATTTAACACCCACGTTCGCGGACCAGTCTTGATCTACGTCACCACCACCGAGGTAGTTAGCATCGGTATAGGCGCTGAAGTTCTTGGTGAAGCTGAACTGAGTACCCAGACCAACACGTACCGCAGACCCTTCAGTACCGTTATCGATGGAATCACCGTTCACATCGTTATCGTTGTTAGAGTCGTCGTAGACGTAAGCCAGTTTGAAGTACGGAGTCAGAGCCTGATCTTCGCTGTAGGTGAAGGTATAACCTGCATCTACACCCAGTTCATAACGCATGCTGTCGTAAGACTGACCGTCAACTTTCATGTCGTTGCTCAGCTGGTAGTCATCACCAGACTGGAACAGACCAGAAATGCTGCCGTAAGGAGTCACGTAACCAGCATCACCCAGTTTGAAGTCGTAACCTGCTTTCAAACCGAAGCCCCAAGCGTCGGAGTTGGTGCTACCGTCAACGTAAGTACCGTTGCTCATGGTTGCAGACAGGTCGTTGTTGAAGTGAGAGTAGCTCAAGCT
>NZ_JBQZXC010000150.1:0-7387 GCF_053555815.1 Shigella sp. SIG6
ATACCTGTGGCCCATAGTTCTGCATTCTTACCGGAGGCATTGAGAGGATTAGCAGCGGCTCTTTCCTGCGCATTTGTCCGATCGGATTTGGTATATACCGCACCGATACCAAAGCCATCATAAACATAAGTTGAGGAGATACCGAAACCGTCACCGTTGGCACGCGTGTAGTCAGCACCATAAAGATGACTGTTGTCAGTACGTTCATTTTTGCCTTGATATTGCTCGGCAAAGTTCAGCCCTTCAATTAAGCCAAAGAAATCGTAGTTGCGATAGGTTGCTAGACCGGTGGTACGGTATGTCATGAAGACATCTTTCTGACTCCAGGTATTGCCACCAAATTCTGGCAACATATCGGTCCATGAACCAATGTCGTAGCCGACACCGTAGTTACGACCATAGTCCAGAGAGCCAAATTCACTAATTTTTAAACCAGCATAGGCCAGACGGGTCTTGTTGCCGCGCGAGCCGTTGGCTTCATCGTTATAGCCTTTAAAATCATATTCCCAGTGACCAAAACCAATCATTTGATCATTGATTTGCGTTTCTCCTTTAAAGCCGAGACGGGCATAAGTTTTATCACCATCGTCACGCTGATCATCAGTAAAATAACGTAGAGCGGTAACCTTGCCATAAAGGTCGAGTTTATTACCATCCTTGTTATAGACTTCGGCAGCGTGTGCTACGTTCGCAGCTAACAAACCAGTTACAACCACCGCAACTATTTTTAATTTCATTTAACAGAATCCTTTTAATTATCGTTAAACGTATTTTCTAAACGAATTTTAAACGGCGTCATTTATAAATGACATACTGTTTTTAAAATAGAATGGTGATTAAAAACAATGAGAAAAATAGATGAAATAATATTATTTATCGATATGTGATCGAAGTCGAAATGAGATATAAGGTGAATTACTGGTATTTGAAATTTATTTTTTAATATTGTCGGAATTTATCTGATTAACTGCCGGGCCGTAGACCCGGCAATTATTTTAACCACGACGTGTCGCCAGCCAGCAGAGCAGGGAACCGCCGCAGACCATTAGCGCGCCTTGCCAGAACGAGAACGACAGCGGGGCGCTGAGCAGCACGGCTGCAAGCGCTGAGGAAAGTACAGGCGTAAAATACGAGCCTACCGCCATTATGGTGACATTGCCATGCAATATACCGACATTCCATGCAGCATAAGCAAATCCTAAGGTAAATGCCGCAGAGATGAGTTTAATCATGACGGGCGTGCTAAATACCATTTCTGGTTGTGGCGTGAGAAAATAGTAAATCCACAGACATGCTCCCGTTAGCAGGACAAAAACGGTAATTCCGTTAAATCCGCGTGCGTATTTATTCGTTACTGTGCAATAGGCTGCCCAGATAAACGCACCAATAAACGCCAGGAAATAACTCAATGGGCTGGTGGTGATATTATTGATGATTTCATCATAATGTAACCCATTCTCACCGCCTAACACCCAGCAGACGCCGACCAGGGCTAATAATAATCCTGGTACAATCAGCCAGTTGGTTTTCTGACCATTAAACAGAATGGCAAAGAGAATTGTCAGGCTGGGCCACAGATAGTTCACCATACCCACTTCAATCGCCTGATGACGGGTCGCCGCATACCCTAAGGAAAGCGCCAGACAGATTTCATAGCTGACGAATAACAGACTCCCGGCGAGTAAATAGCCTTTCGGAATCTGCCGAATACGCGGAAATCCAACCGTGAAGATTAACAGCAGCCCGCTTAATGAATAGATAGCAGCTGCGCCGCCGACCGGGCCGAGCACCTCGCTGACACCGCGAATCAATCCTACCATCGTGCTCCACAGGACGATCGCTATTAGCCCTATGAGCGTTGCTTTTTGTCGTGTCATGCTCGCTGTTTTGTCTCTCTTGCCGTTAAAAATTAAGCTGAATTTTATAGCATTTTTTTAACTGGCCTGTCAGGCAGTGGTGCGTTTTTCTACCGCTATTGAGGTAGGTCAATTTGCGCAGGCGGATTATTTTGTGGCAAACACGTGTTCTTTTTGATTTCGCGCAAAAAGATTCAGAATTTTACTGTTAGTTTCCTCGCGCAGTAATACCCCTGAAAAAAGAGGAAAGCAATGGACGTCAGTCGCAGACAATTTTTTAAAATCTGCGCGGGCGGTATGGCTGGAACAACGGTAGCGGCATTGGGCTTTGCCCCGAAGCAAGCACTGGCTCAGGCGCGAAACTACAAATTATTACGCGCTAAAGAGATCCGTAACACCTGCACATACTGTTCCGTAGGTTGCGGGCTATTGATGTATAGCCTGGGTGATGGCGCAAAAAACGCCAGAGAAGCGATTTATCACATTGAAGGTGACCCGGATCATCCGGTAAGCCGTGGTGCGCTGTGCCCGAAAGGGGCCGGTTTGCTGGATTACGTCAACAGTGAAAACCGTCTGCGCTACCCGGAATATCGTGCGCCAGGTTCTGACAAATGGCAGCGCATTAGCTGGGAAGAAGCATTCTCCCGTATTGCGAAGCTGATGAAAGCTGACCGTGACGCTAACTTTATTGAAAAGAACGAGCAGGGCGTAACGGTAAACCGTTGGCTTTCTACCGGTATGCTGTGTGCCTCCGGTGCCAGCAACGAAACCGGGATGCTGACCCAGAAATTTGCCCGCTCCCTCGGGATGCTGGCGGTAGACAACCAGGCGCGCGTCTGACACGGACCAACGGTAGCAAGTCTTGCTCCAACATTTGGTCGCGGTGCTATGACCAACCACTGGGTGGATATCAAAAACGCTAACGTCGTAATGGTAATGGGCGGTAACGCTGCTGAAGCGCATCCCGTCGGTTTCCGCTGGGCGATGGAAGCGAAAAACAACAACGATGCAACCTTGATCGTTGTCGATCCCCGTTTTACGCGTACCGCTTCTGTGGCGGATATTTACGCACCTATTCGTTCCGGTACGGACATTACGTTCCTGTCTGGCGTTTTGCGCTACCTGATCGAAAACAACAAAATCAACGCCGAATACGTTAAACATTACACCAACGCCAGCCTACTGGTGCGTGATGATTTTGCTTTCGAAGATGGCCTGTTCAGCGGTTATGACGCTGAAAAACGCCAGTACGACAAATCGTCCTGGAACTATCAGTTCGATGAAAACGGCTATGCGAAACGCGATGAAACACTGACTCATCCGCGCTGTGTGTGGAACCTGCTGAAAGCGCACGTTTCCCGCTACACGCCGGACGTTGTTGAAAACATCTGTGGTACGCCAAAAGCCGACTTCCTGAAAGTGTGTGAAGTGCTGGCCTCCACCAGCGCACCGGATCGCACAACCACCTTCCTGTACGCGCTGGGCTGGACGCAGCACACCGTGGGTGCGCAGAACATCCGTACTATGGCGATGATCCAGTTGCTGCTCGGTAACATGGGTATGGCCGGTGGCGGCGTGAACGCATTGCGTGGTCACTCCAACATTCAGGGGCTGACTGACTTAGGTCTGCTCTCTACCAGCCTGCCAGGTTATCTGACGCTGCCGTCAGAAAAACAGGTTGATTTGCAGTCGTATCTGGAAGCGAACACGCCGAAAGCGACGCTGGCTGATCAGGTGAACTACTGGAGCAACTATCCGAAGTTCTTCGTTAGCCTGATGAAATCTTTCTATGGCGATGCCGCGCAGAAAGAGAACAACTGGGGCTATGACTGGCTGCCGAAGTGGGACCAGACCTACGACGTCATCAAGTATTTCAACATGATGGATGAAGGCAAAGTCACCGGTTATTTCTGCCAGGGCTTTAACCCGGTTGCGTCCTTCCCGGATAAAAACAAAGTGGTGAGCTGCCTGAGCAAACTGAAGTACATGGTGGTTATCGATCCGCTGGTGACTGAAACCTCTACCTTCTGGCAGAACCACGGCGAGTCGAACGATGTCGATCCGGCGTCTATTCAGACTGAAGTATTCCGTCTGCCTTCGACCTGCTTTGCTGAAGAGGATGGTTCTATCGCTAACTCCGGTCGCTGGTTGCAGTGGCACTGGAAAGGTCAGGACGCGCCGGGCGAAGCGCGTAACGACGGCGAAATTCTGGCGGGTATCTACCATCATCTGCGCGAGTTGTACCAGGCCGAAGGTGGTAAAGGCGTAGAACCGCTGATGAAGATGAGCTGGAACTACAAGCAGCCGCACGAACCGCAATCTGACGAAGTAGCTAAAGAGAACAACGGCTATGCGTTGGAAGATCTCTATGATGCTAATGGCGTGCTGATTGCGAAGAAAGGTCAGTTGCTGAGTAGCTTTGCGCATCTGCGTGATGACGGTACAACCGCATCTTCTTGCTGGATCTACACTGGTAGCTGGACAGAGCAGGGTAACCAGATGGCAAACCGCGATAACTCCGACCCGTCCGGTCTGGGGAATACGCTGGGATGGGCCTGGGCGTGGCCGCTCAACCGTCGCGTACTCTACAACCGTGCTTCGGCGGATATCAACGGTAAACCGTGGGATCCGAAACGGATGCTGATCCAGTGGAACGGCAGCAAGTGGACGGGTAACGATATTCCGGACTTCGGCAATGCCGCACCGGGTACGCCAACCGGGCCGTTTATTATGCAGCCGGAAGGGATGGGACGCCTGTTTGCCATCCACAAAATGGCGGAAGGTCCGTTCCCGGAACACTACGAGCCGATTGAAACGCCGCTGGGCACTAACCCGCTGCATCCGAACGTGGTGTCTAACCCGGTTGTTCGTCTGTATGAACAAGACGCGCTGCGGATGGGTAAAAAAGAGCAGTTCCCGTATGTGGGTACGACCTATCGTCTGACCGAGCACTTCCACACCTGGACCAAGCACGCGTTGCTCAACGCAATTGCTCAGCCGGAACAGTTTGTGGAAATCAGCGAAACGCAGGCGGCGGCGAAAGGCATTAATAATGGCGATCGTGTCACTGTCTCCAGCAAGCGAGGCTTTATCCGCGCGGTGGCAGTGGTAACGCGCCGTCTGAAACCGCTGAATGTAAACGGTCAGCAGGTTGAAACGGTGGGTATTCCAATCCACTGGGGCTTTGAGGGTGTCGCGCGTAAAGGTTATATCGCTAACACTCTGACGCCGAATGTCGGTGATGCAAACTCGCAAACGCCGGAATATAAAGCGTTCTTAGTCAACATCGAGAAGGCGTAAGGGGGCGAACAGATGGCTATATCGAGAAGGCGTAAGGGGGCGAACAGATGGCTATGGAAACGCAGGATATTATCAAAAGGTCCGCAACTAACTCCATCACGCCGCCTTCTCAGGTGCGTGATTACAAAGCAGAAGTCGCGAAACTTATCGACGTTTCCACCTGTATCGGCTGTAAAGCCTGTCAGGTGGCGTGTTCGGAGTGGAACGACATCCGTGATGAAGTGGGGCACTGCGTCGGGGTTTACGATAACCCCGCCGATCTGAGCGCCAAGTCCTGGACGGTGATGCGCTTTAGCGAAACCGAACAGAATGGCAAGCTGGAGTGGCTGATCCGTAAAGACGGCTGTATGCACTGTGAAGATCCGGGCTGCCTGAAGGCGTGCCCGTCTGCTGGTGCAATCATTCAGTACGCTAACGGGATTGTCGATTTCCAGTCGGAAAACTGCATCGGCTGTGGTTACTGCATTGCCGGGTGTCCGTTTAATATTCCGCGCCTCAACAAAGAGGATAACCGGGTATATAAATGCACGCTCTGCGTCGATCGCGTCAGCGTCGGCCAGGAACCGGCTTGTGTGAAAACCTGTCCGACCGGGGCTATCCACTTCGGCACCAAGAAGGAGATGCTGGAGCTGGCGGAACAGCGCGTGGCGAAACTGAAAGCGCGTGGTTACGAACATGCTGGCGTCTACAACCCGGAAGGGGTCGGTGGTACGCACGTTATGTACGTGCTGCATCACGCCGATCAGCCGGAGCTGTATCACGGTCTGCCGAAAGATCCGAAGATCGACACCTCGGTAAGCCTGTGGAAAGGCGCGTTGAAACCGCTGGCAGCGGCTGGCTTTATTGCCACTTTTGCCGGGTTGATTTTCCACTACATCGGTATTGGCCCGAATAAGGAAGTGGACGATGACGAGGAGGATCATCATGAGTAAGTCGAAAATGATTGTGCGCACCAAATTTATTGATCGCGCCTGTCACTGGACCGTGGTGATTTGCTTCTTCCTGGTGGCGCTGTCCGGGATTTCGTTCTTCTTCCCGACGCTGCAATGGCTGACGCAAACCTTCGGTACGCCGCAGATGGGACGCATTTTGCACCCGTTCTTCGGCATTGCGATTTTCGTCGCACTGATGTTTATGTTTGTGCGTTTTGTGCATCACAACATCCCGGATAAGAAAGATATTCCGTGGCTGTTGAACATTGTCGAAGTATTAAAAGGCAATGAGCACAAAGTGGCGGATGTTGGTAAGTACAACGCCGGGCAAAAGATGATGTTCTGGTCGATCATGAGCATGATTTTCGTGCTGCTGGTGACCGGGGTGATTATCTGGCGTCCGTACTTTGCGCAGTACTTCCCGATGCAGGTTGTTCGCTACAGCCTGCTGATCCACGCGGCTGCGGGTATCATCCTGATCCACGCCATCCTGATCCATATGTATATGGCATTCTGGGTGAAAGGGTCGATTAAAGGGATGATCGAAGGGAAGGTGAGCCGTCGCTGGGCGAAGAAACACCATCCGCGCTGGTATCGTGAAATCGAGAAGGCAGAAGCGAAAAAAGAGAGTGAAGAAGGGATATAATCTCTTTTGAACTTTAAGCTGAAAATGGCGCTGTAAAAGGCGCCATTTTCATATTGTAGACAACGTGGGCTTTGTTCATCCCGGATGCGTCGTGAATGCCTTATCCGGCATGAAAACCCTTCAAATACAATAGATTGAAGTGAACGTGTAGGCCTGATAAGCGTAGCGCATCAGGCAATGTTGCGTTTGTCATCAGTTTCAAATGGCGCTTTATAAGGTGCCATTTTTTATTGCGTAACCAGACGGCGTAATCGCGACACAACCACCGTTTTTTCTGCCTCTGCCAGACTCCAGGCGTTTTGCAGATTCAGCCACATTTGCGGCGAACTGCCGATCACCACGGAAAGTTTAATTGCCATTTCTGGCGTCAAAGCTGCTTTTCCGGTCAGCAATCGGCTTGCCGTTGAGGGCGCAATTTCCA
The DNA here is from genome assembly GCF_053555815.1 of Shigella sp. SIG6. NCBI lineage: Bacteria > Pseudomonadati > Pseudomonadota > Gammaproteobacteria > Enterobacterales > Enterobacteriaceae > Shigella > Shigella sp. SIG6. Next base: position 7,156 of record NZ_JBQZXC010000150.1, read on the forward strand.
TTGCTCTGGCAAACTCGCGCAGGCTGACATTAAGTTCGTCCAGTGATTCCTGAATAATGTCCCCCGGGCGGGGATGATTGGCCATTTTCATTAGTGTCTTTACTCTCAGTAGCGTTACTTCTCTGGGAACACTATCATTATTGTTCCTTCCTACGCAACAATAATCCATTTAGCCATTTCATGTTGGAGAGTGTGCGATGCTGCGACCCGAACATGGGAGTCGCAGCAAAGA
>NZ_JBQZXC010000151.1:0-7378 GCF_053555815.1 Shigella sp. SIG6
GCGATTATGGACACCGAAAAGACGCTGAATCTGCCGGTGGATATCACCACGCAATTCCAGGGCAGCACCCTCGCCTTCCAGTCGGCGCTGGGCAGCACTGTCTGGCTGATTGTCGCGGCGGTGGTGGCGATGTATATCGTGCTCGGCATTCTGTACGAGAGCTTTATTCACCCGATCACCATTCTCTCGACGCTACCCACCGCAGGGGTCGGCGCGCTGCTGGCATTAATGATTGCCGGTAGCGAACTGGATGTGATTGCGATTATCGGCATTATTTTGCTGATCGGTATTGTGAAGAAGAACGCCATCATGATGATCGACTTCGCGCTGGCTGCTGAGCGCGAGCAAGGCATGTCGCCGCGCGATGCAATCTACCAGGCTTGTCTGTTGCGTTTTCGTCCGATCCTGATGACCACCCTGGCGGCTCTGCTTGGCGCGCTGCCGCTGATGTTGAGTACCGGGGTCGGCGCGGAACTGCGTCGTCCGTTAGGTATCGGCATGGTCGGCGGTCTGATTGTCAGCCAGGTGCTGACGCTGTTCACCACGCCGGTGATTTATCTGCTGTTCGACCGCCTGGCATTGTGGACCAAAAGTCGCTTTGCTCGCCATGAAGAGGAGGCGTAAGTGAAGTTTTTTGCCCTCTTCATTTACCGCCCGGTGGCGACGATTTTACTGTCGGTCGCCATTACCCTGTGCGGCATACTGGGTTTCCGTATGCTGCCGGTCGCCCCGCTGCCGCAGGTCGATTTTCCGGTGATTATGGTCAGCGCCTCTCTGCCCGGTGCGTCGCCGGAGACAATGGCGTCTTCCGTTGCCACGCCGCTGGAGCGCTCACTTGGGCGCATTGCCGGGGTTAGTGAAATGACCTCCAGCAGTTCGCTCGGCAGCACGCGCATTATTTTGCAGTTTGATTTTGACCGGGATATCAACGGCGCAGCGCGTGATGTGCAGGCGGCGATCAACGCTGCACAAAGTTTGCTGCCCAGCGGGATGCCCAGCCGCCCGACCTATCGCAAAGCGAACCCGTCGGATGCGCCAATTATGATCCTCACGCTGACATCCGATACTTATTCGCAGGGTGAACTGTACGATTTCGCCTCGACGCAGCTGGCTCCGACGATTTCGCAAATCGACGGTGTCGGTGATGTCGATGTCGGTGGCAGCTCGCTGCCCGCCGTGCGCGTCGGGCTGAACCCGCAGGCGCTGTTTAATCAGGGCGTGTCGCTGGACGACGTACGCACTGCCATCAGCAATGCCAACGTGCGTAAACCGCAGGGGGCGCTGGAAGATGGCACTCACCGCTGGCAGATCCAGACCAACGATGAACTGAAAACCGCCGCTGAATATCAGCCGCTGATTATTCACTACAACAACGGCGGCGCGGTTCGTCTGGGCGATGTGGCGACGGTGACTGACTCAGTGCAGGATGTGCGCAACGCCGGGATGACCAACGCCAAACCGGCTATTTTACTGATGATCCGCAAACTGCCGGAAGCCAATATTATCCAGACGGTAGACAGCATCCGGGCAAAATTACCAGAGTTGCAGGAGACCATTCCGGCGGCGATTGATCTGCAAATTGCCCAGGATCGCTCCCCCACCATTCGCGCCTCGCTGGAAGAAGTCGAGCAAACGCTGATTATCTCGGTGGCGCTGGTGATTCTGGTGGTCTTTTTATTCCTGCGCTCGGGTCGCGCCACTATTATTCCCGCCGTTGCGGTGCCGGTTTCGCTGATTGGTACGTTTGCGGCGATGTACCTGTGCGGATTCAGTCTCAATAATCTTTCGCTGATGGCGCTCACCATTGCTACTGGTTTCGTGGTGGATGACGCCATTGTGGTGCTGGAAAACATTGCCCGTCATCTGGAAGCGGGGATGAAACCACTACAGGCCGCGCTGCAAGGTACTCGCGAAGTCGGCTTTACGGTGCTGTCGATGAGTCTGTCACTGGTGGCGGTGTTCCTGCCGCTGCTGTTGATGGGCGGATTGCCGGGCCGACTGTTACGCGAGTTTGCCGTGACGCTTTCTGTCGCCATTGGTATTTCGTTGCTGGTTTCCCTGACGCTAACGCCAATGATGTGCGGCTGGATGCTAAAAGCCAGCAAGCCGCGTGAGCAAAAGTGACTGCGTGGTTTTGGCCGCATGTTGGTAGCCCTGCAACAAGGCTACGGCAAGTCGCTGAAATGGGTGCTCAATCATACCCGTCTGGTGGGCGTGGTGCTGCTTGGCACCATTGCGCTGAATATCTCGATCCCGAAAACCTTCTTCCCGGAGCAGGACACCGGCGTACTGATGGGTGGGATACAGGCGGATCAGAGTATTTCGTTTCAGGCGATGCGCGGCAAATTGCAGGATTTCATGAAAATTATCCGTGACGATCCGGCAGTGGATAATGTCACCGGCTTTACCGGCGGTTCACGAGTTAACAGTGGGATGATGTTTATCACCCTCAAGCCACGCGACGAACGCAGCGAAACGGCGCAGCAAATTATCGACCGTCTGCGCGTGAAGCTGGCGAAAGAACCGGGGGCGAATCTGTTCCTGATGGCGGTACAAGATATTCGCGTTGGTGGGCGTCAGTCGAACGCCAGCTACCAGTACACGTTGTTATCCGACGACCTGGCGGCACTGCGCGAATGGGAGCCGAAAATCCGCAAAAAACTGGCGACGTTGCCGGAACTGGCGGACGTGAACTCCGATCAGCAGGATAACGGCGCGGAGATGAATCTGGTTTACGACCGCGACACCATGGCACGGCTGGGAATCGACGTACAGGCCGCCAACAGTCTGTTAAATAACGCCTTCGGTCAGCGGCAAATCTCGACCATTTACCAGCCGATGAACCAGTATAAAGTGGTGATGGAAGTGGATCCGCGCTATACCCAGGACATCAGTGCGCTGGAAAAAATGTTCGTTATCAATAACGAAGGCAAAGCGATCCCGCTGTCGTATTTCGCTAAATGGCAACCGGCGAATGCCCCACTATCGGTGAATCATCAGGGATTATCGGCGGCCTCGACCATCTCGTTCAACCTGCCGACCGGAAAATCGCTCTCGGACGCCAGTGCGGCGATCGATCGCGCAATGACCCAGCTTGGTGTGCCTTCGACGGTGCGCGGCAGTTTTGCCGGCACGGCGCAGGTTTTCCAGGAGACGATGAACTCGCAGGTGATCCTGATTATCGCCGCCATCGCCACGGTGTATATCGTGCTGGGTATCCTTTACGAGAGTTACGTACATCCGCTGACGATTCTCTCCACCCTGCCCTCGGCGGGCGTTGGAGCGCTGTTGGCGCTGGAGCTGTTCAATGCCCCGTTCAGCCTAATCGCCCTGATAGGGATCATGCTATTAATCGGCATCGTGAAGAAAAACGCCATTATGATGGTCGATTTTGCGCTTGAAGCCCAACGGCACGGTAACCTGACGCCGCAGGAAGCTATTTTCCAGGCCTGTCTGCTGCGTTTTCGCCCGATTATGATGACCACCCTGGCGGCGCTGTTTGGCGCGCTGCCGCTGGTATTGTCGGGCGGTGACGGCTCGGAGCTGCGGCAACTCCTGGGGATCACCATTGTCGGCGGTCTGGTGATGAGCCAGCTCCTGACGCTGTATACCACGCCGGTGGTGTATCTCTTTTTCGACCGTCTGCGGCTGCGTTTTTCGCGTAAACCTAAACAAACGGTAACCGAGTAAATGACAGATCTTCCCGACAGCACCCGCTGGCAATTATGGATTGTGGCTTTCGGCTTCTTTATGCAGTCGCTGGACACCACCATCGTAAACACCGCCCTTCCCTCAATGGCGCAAAGCCTCGGGGAAAGTCCGTTGCATATGCACATGGTCATTGTCTCTTATGTGCTGACCGTGGCGGTGATGCTGCCCGCCAGCGGCTGGCTGGCGGACAAAGTCGGCGTGCGCAATATTTTCTTTACCGCCATCGTGCTGTTTACTCTCGGTTCACTGTTTTGCGCGCTTTCCGGCACGCTGAACGAACTGTTGCTGGCACGCGCGTTACAGGGCGTTGGCGGTGCGATGATGGTGCCGGTCGGCAGGTTGACGGTGATGAAAATCGTACCGCGCGAGCAATATATGGCGGCGATGACCTTTGTCACGTTACCCGGTCAGGTCGGTCCGCTGCTCGGTCCGGCGCTCGGCGGTCTGCTGGTAGAATACGCGTCGTGGCACTGGATCTTTTTGATCAACATTCCGGTGGGGATTATCGGTGCGATCGCCACATTGATGTTAATGCCGAACTACACCATGCAGACGCGGCGCTTTGATCTTTCCGGCTTTTTATTGCTGGCGGTTGGCATGGCGGTATTAACCCTGGCGCTGGACGGCAGTAAAGGTACAGGTTTATCGCCGCTGGCGATTGCTGGCCTGGTCGCAGTTGGCGTGGTGGCACTGGTGCTTTATCTGCTGCACGCCAGAAATAACAACCGCGCCCTGTTCAGTCTGAAACTGTTCCGCACTCGTACCTTTTCGCTGGGCCTGGCGGGGAGCTTTGCCGGACGTATTGGCAGTGGCATGTTGCCCTTTATGACACCGGTTTTCCTGCAAATTGGCCTCGGTTTCTCGCCGTTTCATGCCGGACTGATGATGATCCCGATGGTGCTTGGCAGCATGGGAATGAAGCGAATTGTGGTACAGGTGGTGAATCGCTTTGGTTATCGTCGGGTACTGGTAGCGACCACGCTGGGTCTGTCGCTGGTCACCCTGTTGTTTATGACTACCGCTCTGTTGGGCTGGTACTACGTTTTGCCGTTCGTCCTGTTTTTACAAGGGATGGTCAACTCGACCCGTTTCTCCTCCATGAACACCCTGACGCTGAAAGATCTCCCGGACAATCTGGCGAGCAGCGGAAACAGCCTGCTGTCGATGATTATGCAATTGTCGATGAGTATCGGCGTCACCATCGCCGGGCTGTTGCTGGGGCTTTTTGGTTCGCAGCATGTCAGCGTCGACAGCGGCACCACACAAACCGTCTTTATGTACACCTGGCTTAGCATGGCGTTTATCATCGCCCTTCCGGCGTTCATCTTTGCCAGAGTGCCGAACGATACGCATCAAAATGTAGCTATTTCGCGGCGAAAAAGGAGCGCGCAATGAAGTTCTGGCGACCCGGTATTACCGGCAAACTGTTTCTGGCGATTTTCGCCACCTGCATTGTCTTGCTGATCAGTATGCACTGGGCGGTGCGTATCAGTTTTGAGCGTGGCTTTATTGATTACATCAAACACGGCAATGAACAGCGATTACAGCTGTTAAGTGATGCGCTTGGCGAGCAGTATGCGCAGCATGGTAACTGGCGCTTCCTGCGCAACAACGATCGCTTTGTCTTTCAGATCCTGCGTTCATTTGAACACGATAATTCGGAAGATAAACCCGGCCCGGGTATGCCGCCGCACGGCTGGCGTACCCAGTTCTGGGTGGTCGATCAAAACAACAAAGTACTGGTTGGTCCGCGAGCGCCGATTCCACCTGACGGTACACGGCGACCCATTCTGGTCAACGGTGCGGAAGTGGGCGCGGTGATTGCCTCCCCTGTTGAGCGGCTGACCCGCAATACTGATATCAATTTCGATAAACAACAGCGGCAAACCAGCTGGCTGATCGTCGCCCTGGCAACGTTACTCGCGGCGCTCGCCACCTTTCTGCTGGCGCGCGGTTTGCTGGCACCGGTAAAACGACTTGTCGATGGCACGCACAAACTGGCGGCGGGCGATTTCACTACCCGCGTAACGCCCATCAGTGAAGATGAACTGGGCAAACTGGCGCAAGACTTCAACCAGCTCGCCAGCACGCTGGAGAAAAACCAGCAAATGCGGCGCGATTTTATGGCCGATATTTCTCACGAACTGCGTACGCCATTAGCGGTGCTGCGCGGTGAACTGGAAGCCATTCAGGATGGCGTGCGCAAATTCACGCCGGAGACGGTGGCGTCTTTACAGGCGGAGGTCGGTACACTGACCAAACTGGTTGACGATCTTCATCAGTTGTCGATGTCTGATGAAGGCGCTCTCGCCTATCAAAAAGCACCGGTAGATTTGATCCCACTGCTGGAAGTGGCGGGCGGCGCATTTCGCGAACGATTCGCCAGCCGTGGCCTGAAACTGCAATTTTCCCTGCCAGACAGTATCACCGTATTTGGCGATCGCGACCGTTTAATGCAGTTATTCAATAACTTACTGGAAAACAGCCTGCGCTACACTGACAGCGGCGGCAGCCTGAAAATCTCTGCCGAGCAGCACGACAAAACGGTGCGCCTGACCTTTGCCGACAGTGCGCCAGGTGTCAGTGACGATCAGCTACAAAAATTGTTTGAACGTTTTTATCGCACCGAAGGTTCCCGCAACCGCGCCAGCGGCGGTTCCGGGCTGGGGCTGGCGATTTGCCTGAACATTGTTGAAGCCCATAATGGCCGCATTATTGCCGCCCATTCGCCTTTTGGCGGGGTAAGCATTACAGTAGAGTTACCGCTGGAACGGGATTTACAGAGAGAAGTATGACCGAGTTACCAATCGACGAAAACACACCGCGTATTTTGATCGTGGAAGATGAACCGAAGCTGGGGCAGTTGCTCATTGATTATCTGCGTGCTGCGAGCTATGCGCCGACGCTTATCAGCCACGGCGATCAGGTACTGGCGTATGTGCGCCAGACGCCACCGGATCTGATCCTGTTGGATCTGATGCTCCCTGGCACCGATGGCCTGACATTATGCCGGGAAATTCGTCGTTTTTCCGATGTTCCGATCGTGATGGTGACGGCAAAAATCGAAGAGATCGACCGCCTGCTGGGGCTGGAGATTGGCGCCGATGACTACATCTGCAAGCCGTACAGCCCACGGGAAGTGGTAGCGCGTGTCAAAACCATTTTGCGCCGTTGTAAACCGCAACGCGAACTTCAGCAACAGGATGCCGAAAGCCCGTTGATTATCGACGAAGGTCGTTTTCAGGCTTCATGGCGCGGTAAAATGCTTAACCTGACGCCTGCGGAATTTCGTCTGCTTAAAACGCTCTCTCACGAACCAGGAAAAGTGTTCTCCCGCGAGCAATTGCTCAATCATCTTTATGACGACTACCGCGTAGTAACCGACCGCACCATTGACAGCCACATTAAAAATCTGCGCCGCAAGCTGGAATCTCTCGACGCCGAACAGTCATTTATCCGCGCCGTTTACGGCGTTGGTTACCGCTGGGAAGCCGACGCCTGCCGCATCGTTTAGTTTTAGCGACATTACTTTGTTAGCCGGAGATGGCGTTCAGACCCGATCCGGCAACATTATTCCACGCATGGTCAGCAAACTGACATTATCTCTCCGCCCTGGCAGGCATCAGAAAATCGCTCATACTTTAATCAGTAAACAGCACCTTTAGAT
>NZ_JBQZXC010000152.1:0-7349 GCF_053555815.1 Shigella sp. SIG6
AGGCATACTCAGCCTTCTTTTTTTTCACCGTAGTAGAGTGATACAGGAGTCAACAATGGAAATGACCAACGCGCAACGTCTTATTTTGTCTAATCAGTACAAGATGATGACTATGCTCGATCCGGCAAATGCTGAACGTTACCGTCGCCTGCAAACAATTATTGAGCGTGGTTACGGATTACAGATGCGTGAATTGGATCGCGAGTTTGGCGAGCTGAAAGAAGAAACCTGCCGCACTATCATCGACATTATGGAGATGTATCATGCGTTGCATGTTTCCTGGTCTAATTTGCAGGACCAGCAATCCATCGATGAACGTCGTGTCACCTTCCTCGGCTTTGACGCCGCCACTGAAGCACGTTACCTCGGTTATGTCCGCTTTATGGTTAATGTGGAAGGGCGCTATACCCATTTTGACGCTGGGACTCATGGTTTTAACGCCCAGACGCCAATGTGGGAAAAATATCAGCGCATGCTTAATGTGTGGCATGCCTGCCCGCGTCAGTACCATTTGAGCGCCAACGAAATTAATCAAATTATCAACGCCTGAGGAGGCCCGCGTGCGGTGCAAAGGTTTTCTGTTTGATCTTGATGGAACGCTGGTGGATTCCCTGCCTGCGGTAGAACGGGCGTGGAGCAACTGGGCCAGACGTCATGGGTTAGCGCCGGAAGAGGTGCTGGCTTTCATTCACGGTAAACAGGCGATCACCTCTTTGCGCCATTTTATGGCGGGCAAATCCGAGGCTGATATTGCCGCCGAGTTTACGCGTCTGGAGCAAATCGAGGCCACGGAAACCGAAGGTATTACCGCGCTTCCTGGGGCAATCGCCTTACTCAATCATTTGAATAAAGCAGGTATTCCGTGGGCCATTGTGACTTCTGGCTCCATGCCGGTAGCGCGAGCGCGCCATAAAATAGCGGGGCTTCCCGCACCAGAGGTGTTTGTAACCGCTGAGCGAGTGAAGCGCGGAAAACCAGAACCTGATGCGTATCTGTTAGGTGCGCAGCTGCTGGGGCTTGCGCCGCAGGAGTGTGTGGTGGTGGAAGATGCTCCCGCTGGCGTGCTTTCTGGCCTGGCGGCGGGTTGCCATGTCATTGCGGTTAACGCTCCGGCAGATACCCCGCGCCTGAATGAGGTCGATTTGGTCCTCCACAGTCTGGAGCAAATTACTGTGACCAAACAGCCAAATGGCGATGCTATTATTCAGTGAAACACCTGATCATGATTTAGCCCCGTCTCGTCGGGGCTTTTTTATGGCAGAATCAAGTCATCCCCCTCAATTAACAAGGATAAGTTGTGAACGGTGAATTGATTTGGGTTCTTTCATTACTGGCCGTTGCCATCGTCTTGTTTGCGACGGGCAGAGTGCGTATGGATGCGGTCGCTTTGTTTGTTATTGTCGCGTTTGCATTAAGCGGAACGCTGACGGTCCCCGAAGTATTTTCCGGCTTTTCTGATCCTAACGTTGTCCTGATTGCCGCCTTGTTTATTATTGGCGATGGTTTGGTCCGTACCGGTGTTGCCACCGTAATGGGAACATGGCTGGTCAAAGTGGCGGGCAACAGTGAAATCAAAATGTTGGTTTTGTTGATGCTGACCGTCGCGGGGCTTGGCGCGTTTATGAGTTCAACCGGCGTTGTCGCTATCTTTATTCCCGTGGTGTTAAGCGTTGCCATGCGTATGCAAACTTCGCCGTCACGTCTGATGATGCCGTTAAGTTTTGCCGGGCTGATTAGCGGCATGATGACGCTGGTGGCGACGCCGCCGAACCTGGTAGTCAACAGTGAATTGCTGCGTGAAGGCTATCACGGCTTCAGTTTCTTTAGCGTAACACCTATTGGCCTGGTCGTGCTGGTGCTGGGTATTTTGTATATGTTAGTGATGCGTTTCATGCTGAAAGGGGATACCCAGACCCCGCAGCGCGAAGGCTGGACGCGTCGAACCTTTCGCGATCTTATCCGTGAATATCGACTGACCGGGCGTGCGCGACGTCTGGCTATTCGCCCCGGATCGCCAATGATAGGTCAACGGCTGGATGATCTCAAATTACGTGAGCGTTATGGCGCTAACGTCATCGGTGTTGAACGCTGGCGGCGTTTTCGTCGCGTTATCGTGAACGTTAATGGGGTTTCTGAATTTCGCGCGCGTGACGTTTTGCTTATTGATATGTCTGCGGCTGATGTCGATCTCCGGCAATTTTGTAGTGAGCAATTGCTGGAGCCGATGGTACTGCGCGGCGAGTATTTTTCTGACCAGGCCCTTGATGTGGGCATGGCAGAGATTTCATTAATTCCTGAGTCAGAACTGATTGGTAAATCGGTGCGCGAAATTGGTTTTCGTACCCGCTACGGACTGAATGTGGTGGGGCTCAAGCGCAATGGCGTGGCGCTGGAAGGTTCGCTGGCGGATGAGCCTCTGCTGCTGGGCGATATCATCCTGGTTGTGGGTAACTGGAAACTGATCGGTATGCTGGCCAAACAGGGCCGCGACTTCGTAGCGCTGAACTTACCGGAAGAGGTGAGTGAAGCATCGCCCGCGCACAGCCAGGCACCCCATGCCATTTTCTGTCTGGTGCTAATGGTGGCGTTAATGCTGACAGATGAAATTCCTAATCCTGTTGCCGCTATCATCGCCTGCCTGCTGATGGGGAAATTCCGCTGTATAGATGCTGAAAGCGCCTATAAATCCATTCACTGGCCGAGCATTATTTTGATCGTTGGGATGATGCCGTTTGCTGTGGCATTACAGAAAACGGGAGGTGTCGCGCTGGCGGTGAAAGGGCTGATGGATATTGGCGGCGGTTATGGGCCACATATGATGCTGGGGTGTTTGTTTGTCTTGTCGGCGGTTATTGGGCTGTTTATCTCTAATACCGCGACGGCGGTGTTGATGGCTCCGATTGCGCTGGCTGCTGCCAAAACGATGGGAGTGTCGCCTTATCCATTTGCGATGGTCGTGGCGATGGCAGCATCCGCCGCCTTTATGACACCGGTGTCTTCACCTGTTAACACCCTGGTTTTAGGTCCGGGAAATTACAGCTTCAGTGACTTTGTGAAGTTGGGGGTACCGTTCACCATTATCGTGATGGCGGTTTGTGTGGTGATGATCCCGATGCTGTTTCCGTTTTGACAAGAGCCTGATGTCGCATCCGGCGCTTATTGCCTGATGCGACGCAGACTCCGGCTGCTTACAGCGGTGAATCCTGGCTAATCTCATCGAGCGAAAGATGGAAGCTGGGAACAAATACTTCCATGAAGTAGTCCATCTCCTGGCTGCGACGCGCTTCAAGCGTCGCTTCCAGTCGCGTTTTTGCCAGCAAGAATTCATTATTTCCGGCCGCGAGTTCTTCCAGACATTTCAGATATGCACACAGTGCATCTGCCTGTTTCACCAGCGATTTTTCTTCATCGCTATATGCATGCTCGTCAATTAACGGCGCAAAGATATCCCGCAGTTCTTCCGGAACCATATCGACCAGTTTCTGCTGAGCGATTTTTTCAATAGCCTTGTACTCCTGAGCGATTTGCGAATTGAAGTATTTCACCGGAGTAGGGAGATCGCCGGTGAGCACTTCTGAGGCATCGTGGTACATCGCCAGTAAAGCGATACGTTCGGCGTTGACATTACCGCCAAATTTCCGATTTTTGATAGCTGCCAGCGCATGGGCGACCATCGCTACCTGCAAACTGTGTTCGGACACATTTTCCGTCCGCACGTTGCGCATTAGCGGCCAGCGGTTAATGAGTTTCAGGCGGGAGAGATGGGCAAAAAAATGGCTCTGTTTCATAGTGACCTTACGTATGATGACATCATCAGGTCATTGTGGCGGGATAACACTGCCGGATGCAATCTCCGGCAGTGAAATTAAGATTACAGCTGATGATAACCAGAAAGGAAACGCGCGAACTTGCTCAAAGACAGCTCGATATCATCGACACGCGGTAGCGTGACAATGCGGAAGTGATCCGGCCACGGCCAGTTGAATGCCGTCCCTTGCACCAACAGAACTTTTTCCTGCAACAGGAAATCCAGCACCATTTTCTGATCGTCATGAATGTTAAAGCGTTTGGCGTCGATTTTCGGGAACATATACAGCGCACCACGAGGTTTCACGCAGGAAACGCCCGGAATATCGTTGATCAGTTCCCACGCGCGGTTACGCTGCTCATAAAGACGACCGCCAGGGGTAATAAATTCACTGATGCTCTGATAACCACCCAGCGCGGTCTGAATGGCGTGTTGCGCAGGAACGTTAGCACACAGGCGCATTGAAGCCAGCATTTCCAGACCTTCGATGTAGCCTTTGGCGTGTTTTTTCGGCCCGTTCAACACCATCCACCCCTGACGGAAGCCTGCAACGCGGTACGTTTTCGACAGTCCGTTAAAGGTAATGGTCAGCAGGTCAGGTGCCAGCGGCGCAATTGAGTGATGCTCAGCATCGTCGTAGAGAATTTTGTCATAAATTTCATCGGCGAAGATAATGAGATTATGCTGACGTGCAATCTCCACAATCTCCATTAAAAGCTCTTTGGAATATACCGCGCCGGTTGGGTTATTTGGGTTGATAATAACAATCCCACGCGTACGAGGCGTAATTTTAGCGCGAATATCATCGAGGTCCGGGAACCAGTCAGAGGATTCATCGCAAAGATAATGCACCGCTTTACCGCTGGAAAGCGAAACCGCCGCGGTCCAGAGTGGGTAATCTGGTGCAGGAACCAACATTTCGTCCCCGCTGTTCAGCAATGCCTGCATTGCCTGAACGATAAGCTCCGATACACCATTGCCGATGTAAATATCTTCCACGGTAACATCACGCATGCCACGAGCCTGGTAGTGCTGCATGATGGCTTTACGCGCGGAGTAAAGCCCTTTGGAATCGCAATACCCTTGAGCGGTAGGCAGGTTGCGTATCACGTCAACGAGGATTTCATCTGGCGCGTCAAAACCGAATGGGGCTGGGTTGCCGATGTTCAGTTTCAGTACCTTGTTACCTTCTTCTTCCAGGCGTTTTGCTTCTTTCAGCACCGGACCACGGATGTCATAACAGACATTCTCTAATTTGCTGGATTTTTCAATGGGGGACATGAATCTTGACCTTTTTTGCTGTTATCGCCACTCCCTGCCGTGGAAGTCAGCTTAGAACAATGTACTCCCCCAGGACGGTGTTTTGAAGGTCTGCAGAATAAGATTTTGCCAGAGGGGAAGGCTCGATTGTGCTGTTAATAACTTAATAATGACAAAATAATGAGGTGTATATGCTTTACATGCAATGTTATATAGTGAATTTTTCTAATTCTTAATTGCAAGTCTGGTTTTTTTATCTGTAAGATAATTGTGTGAAAATGCCTCATTTAAGAATTCACTAATGAAACGCGATGATGATATTTCCGCATTACGGAGAGTTTAATAGCGTGATGATTTCCGAGGTGTCGCAATGGGGGTAAGGTGTGAAACTATTGTTAAGCGGAATTAATGAATGAGGATGATGCTAATTAATTATTATTTAATATTCAAAAAGGTTTTGATGTGCTTATTAATAATAGAAGATTACTTTGCATAACATAACATAACATAACATAACATAACATAACATAACTTTGCATCAGATAATTCGCAATGACCCTTATAAATAAAAGGTTTTTGGGGTAAAATGCTCGCATAAATGACGGATCCCTGCTCTTGATGCCGCTTCACCATTGCTGTTTGTACGTGTTCGCGTATGACCAGCGATGCTGCACGAGAGTGGAACAAGGACTCACATTTACATTTATACAAACACGCGCATGTCATAAATAGAAAAGAGTGAGTAACTTAATAGATATGCGATCCCTGAAGATATATTCTGTGATCTACTTCAGGCATTATAACGGAACAATGTGAGTCGCTTTTTTAGTGCAACTCATATGCATTTTTACTTTCGTCCGGGTTCCGGATGAAACTGCCAGGGAGGCACATTACAAATGGAATTGCTTGTTTGTGTGTGCACAGCATTAACCAGCTCAGTATGAGCCGCCAGTAAGTGATAATATATGATAAGTGCAAATCGTCCGATAATTAACCTCGACCTCGATCTGCTGAGAACATTTGTTGCTGTTGCCGATCTGAACACTTTTGCTGCCGCAGCTGCCGCTGTGTGTCGTACTCAGTCCGCCGTAAGTCAGCAAATGCAGCGTCTGGAACAACTCGTTGGGAAAGAACTGTTCGCTCGTCACGGTCGCAACAAACTGTTAACTGAACATGGCATTCAACTTCTTGGTTACGCCAGGAAAATCCTGCGTTTTAATGATGAGGCCTGCTCATCATTAATGTTCAGTAATCTTCAGGGCGTGTTAACTATCGGTGCTTCAGATGAATCTGCCGATACGATCTTACCTTTCCTGTTAAATCGCGTGAGTTCGGTTTATCCGAAATTAGCGCTGGATGTCCGCGTTAAACGTAATGCCTATATGGCAGAAATGCTGGAATCCCAGGAAGTGGATTTGATGGTAACCACCCATCGTCCTTCAGCGTTTAAGGCATTGAACCTGCGTACCTCGCCAACACACTGGTACTGCGCAGCGGAATACGTATTGCAAAAAGGCGAGCCGATCCCTCTTGTATTGCTGGATGATCCAAGTCCGTTTCGCGATATGGTGCTGGCGACGCTTAATAAAGCAGATATTCCATGGCGACTGGCTTATGTCGCCTCGACGCTTCCGGCCGTTCGTGCGGCAGTGAAAGCCGGTCTTGGCGTGACGGCAAGGCCGGTTGAGATGATGAGCCCGGACCTGCGTGTGCTGAGTGGAGTAGATGGCTTACCGCCGCTACCTGATACCGAATATTTGCTGTGCTATGACCCGTCCAGTAATAATGAGCTGGCCCAGGTGATCTATCAGGCGATGGAGAGCTACCATAATCCGTGGCAATACAGCCCAATGTCTGCTCCGGAAGGGGATGATTCATTGTTGATTGAAAGGGATATCGAGTAATCGACGGACGATAGATAATTCCTGAGACAATAGTGTAAAAAACGAGCCGCTGGGGGTGTTTTAAACCCCAGCGGCTTTTTTTTAGTAAAAATCCTTCCTCGCATAGTGCAGAACGTACAAAACTGTTTATTTTTCAATCACCAGAGATTCACGTCCCGAACGCACAAATAATCGCCTGAAAAAAATCACCTGCTACAATGATGTTAAAAAATACGTAAATTTGTTGTTGCGTTTTTGTTATTGAATAACAAAAGCGTGTCACAGATCAAGAAAATACTCTCTTTTGGGGGGAGGAATCGACACAAATTCCTGTCAAAATAGACTAATGCCGATCAGTTAAGGATCAGTTGACCGATCCAGTGGCTGTGTAAGAATCC
>NZ_JBQZXC010000153.1:0-7303 GCF_053555815.1 Shigella sp. SIG6
AGGGGTAGATGAGTGGATTCCTCCGGTTATGGCATTCATGAATCGAATGGCTCGTACAGAAGATTTTAATTTAGATGATTTTTCTCAATTTATTACCGCCTTTGAGAAGGTATATATGCATGGGTGGTTAAAAAAACAAATTAAAAGCCAAAGAGAAATGGTTTGTTATTCAGCTCTGGTAGCAATAAATAATGATATGCCTTTTGATTCTGTGATAAATCAGATAAACCAACATGCAGATAATTCAGGTTTTATACCTGCTCTGGATGAAGATTTATATGAGCCTCGTCCGAATCAAGTGAACTTAATAAAAGCAATTTTGCTTCGCTTAGATATGGAGCAACAAGATGAGAGCGTGATTAAAACCTATACGGGGAGAATCACAATTGAGCATATTCTTCCTCAAGCATTAGTTAATGAATACTGGATTAATAGATTCCAACCTCAAGAGCATGTCTACTGGCTGCATAAAATAGGTAATTTAACACTCATAAGTGGTTCCAAAAATTCTGAAACACAACACTATGATTTTATCAAAAAGAAATCTATTTATGAGAAACTTAATAGTAAAAGCTCTTTTGATTTAACAAAAGATGTTTGTAATTCTTCAGAATGGGGATTGGCTGAACTGAAAATGAGACATGAAAAAATGAAAACGCAATTGAAGAAGCTTTGGTTGGTCTGACATATCTAAAGAGTTCCACTCGTAATAATGTTGCGGTGGAACTCTCAAAAAGTTGATCTTTCCCGAACTTACTTCCTCAATCCCGCAAACGCCGCCCGAATCTCTTCCTCCGGCAACTGAATCCCGATAAACACCATTGTGCTATGCGGTTTTTCATCGCCCCACGGCCTGTCCCAGTCGGCGCTGTAGAGGCGCTGGACGCCCTGGAACAGCAGGCGGTTAGGTTCGCCGTCAATCCACAGCATCCCTTTGTAACGCAGCAGTTTATCCGCCGATTCCAGCAGCAGGTTTTCCATCACGCGGGAAACTTCGCTGATATCTACCGGGTAATCCAGTTCCACCACAATTGACGAAATATCGTTTTGTTTATCCGCGATAAAGTGGAAACGCGGTTTGGTGCTGACGACGTTCTCTTCCAGCATAAAACCGTTGGTGTTGAACAGCAGGCCCAGGTCGATGTCGCCGTGGGTGACGGTGTAGACCGGTGCGCGGGCGTTGATGCGCGCCAGGCGTTCACGCAGTTTCTCTGCTTCGCCTGCGACGTCGGTTTTAGTCAGCAGAATACGGTCGGCGTAGCCCACCTGGGACTGGGCGATGGTGAACTGGTTCATCTGCTCATCGGCATGTACCGCATCCACCAGCGCAATCACGCCGTCCAGCAGGTAGCGCTGGCATAAAATCTCATGGGAGAAAAAGGTCTGAATAATCGGGCCGGGATCGGCCATGCCGGTGCATTCAATCACCAGACGATCGAACTGAATATTGCCCTTGTCGAGATTATCCAGCAGGTCGAGTAGTGCGTCCTCCAGCTCGTTGGAGCGCGAACAGCAGATGCAGCCGTTGGTCAGCGTTTTGATCTGCGTGGCGCGGTCGCCAATCAGTTGATCATCAACGGAGACTTCGCCGAATTCGTTTTCAATCACGGCAATCTTGTAGCCGTGTTGTTCGTTAAGAATATGGCGCAGCAGGGTAGTTTTGCCCGCGCCTAAAAAACCGGTGAGTAGGGTAACTGCAATCGGGTTCATGCTCTCTCCATTAACAACAGCGCATACCGCCTTTACCATCGCCGCCGTAGCGCGCGTTCTGGCGTTCGCGGAAGAATTCTTCATAGCTCATGTACGGCTTGTCGGGATGGTTGGTCTTCATATGCTCGACGTAGTTGTCGTAGTCTGGAATACCAATCAACATCTTCGCCGCCTGGCCGAGATATTTTTTTGCCTGTCCTAAGTTACCAAACATAGTTCACTCTGATAAGAACAAAGCCCCGCCGAAGCGGGGCTAAACACGGTTAGTGGTGCGAAGAGATCTTCACGCCGCCTTCCGGGATTGGAACGTACGGTGTTTCTTTGTCAGTACGTTTGTCGCTGTTACGCACCGCAAGCCAGGTTTTGAAACCGTAGAAGATGATGCTGTACACCACAATCAGGAACAGAATACTCAGGCCTGCGTTGGTGTAGTTGTTCACAACGATGTGGTTCATGTTGGCAATCTGCTGCGCCGTCAGGTCAGTACCGTTAGCAATCTTCTCTTTGTACTGGCTTGCCATGTAGAAGAAGCCTTCCATCTGCGGGTTGGTGCTGAACAGTTTCAGACCCAGCGCCCAGGTGGTGCAGATAAGCAGCCATACAGCCGGAACAACAGTTACCCAGATGTATTGGGTGCGCTTCATCTTAATCAGCACAACGGTGCCCAGTACCAGCGCTACGGCTGCCAGCATCTGGTTGGAGATACCGAACAGCGGCCACAGGCTCTTAACGCCGCCCAGCGGATCGACCACGCCCTGATACAGCAGGTAGCCCCACAGACCCACACAGCCCGCAGTACCGATGATACCGGCAACCAGAGAGTCGGTTTTTTTCAGGAACGGGATGAAGTTACCCAGCAGGTCTTGCAGCATAAAGCGGCCAGAACGGGTACCCGCATCCAGCGCGGTCAGGATGAACAGGGCTTCGAACAGAATACCGAAGTGATACCAGAAGCCCATGTCAGCCATCGGCAGCACTTTGTGGAACACGTGAGCGATACCTACCGCCAGCGTCGGCGCACCACCTGCACGGTTCAGGACAGAAGGCTCACCAATGTTTTTCGCGGTTTGCAGGATCTGCTCTGGCGAAATCACGAAGCCCCAGGAGCTGACGGTCGCTGCCGCGTGTGCGGTAACGTCTTTCAGCTGCGCCATGATGATCGGCGCGTTCTCGCCACCCATTTCATGCAGGTTAGGCATGGTGATGCCAAGGCCAGCAGGCGGGGTGTTCATCGCGAAGTAAAGACCCGGTTCGATGATGGACGCTGCAACCAGCGCCATAATCGCCACGAAGGACTCCATCAGCATTGCGCCGTAGCCAATGAAACGCGCGTCGGTTTCGTTAGCCAGCAGTTTCGGCGTCGTACCGGAAGAGATCAGCGCGTGGAAGCCAGATACCGCACCACAGGCGATGGTGATGAACAGGAACGGGAACAGAGAGCCTTTCCACAGCGGGCCAGTACCGTCAATGTACTGGGTCATCGCAGGCATTTTCAGTTCCGGGTTCAGCACCACGATACCCAGCGCCAGGCCGACGATAACGCCGATTTTCAGGAAGGTTGCCAGATAGTCGCGCGGTGCGAGGATCAGCCACACCGGCAGCAGTGCGGAAACAAACGCATAGCCAATCAGCGCGAAGGTAATGGTGGTGTCTTTAAAGGTCAGTGCCGGACCCCAGTACGGATCGTGAGCAATCACGCCACCGAAGTAGATAGAGGCAACCAGCAGCACGATACCAATAACAGAGACTTCACCCACACGCCCCGGACGGATAAAGCGCATGTAGATACCCATAAACAGCGCAATCGGTACGGTTGAGCAAACGGTGAAGACACCCCACGGACTTTCGGCCAGGGCTTTAACCACAATCAGCGCCAGAACGGCGAGGATGATGATCATGATTAAGAAACAGCCAAACAGCGCGATAGTCCCCGGTACTGGCCCCATCTCTTCTTTGATCATCTCACCGAGAGATGCGCCGTTACGGCGAGAGGAGATAAACAGCACCATAAAGTCCTGTACCGCACCGGCCAGCACTACCCCCGCCAGCAGCCACAGCGTGCCAGGCAGGTAGCCCATCTGCGCGGCGAGAACCGGTCCCACCAGCGGACCAGCACCGGCGATAGCGGCGAAGTGGTGACCAAACAACACGTAACGGTTGGTCGGAACGTAGTTCAGACCGTCGTTGTTAATAACCGCAGGCGTCGCGCGCGTGGGGTCGAGTTTCATCACCTTCTGGGCGATGTACAGACTGTAGTAGCGATACGCCACCAGATACACCGACACAGAGGCGACCACGATCCACAGGGCGCTGACGTGCTCCCCCCGACGTAATGCAACTACCGCGAGGCAGAATGCACCGATGATTCCGAGAATCACCCAGGGTATGTGCTTGAATAGTTTTTTCGTATCCATAGTAAAACCTGGCATTTTACTCGTCGTCTTTTGGCTTACAGGTGCGGCAGCTGCGTTCGTTCACCTCTGACACTTACTTTTGTAAGCTCCCGGGGATTCACTCACTTGCTGCCTTCCTGCAAACCAAAATCCATAGAGTAATTTGTTAATCATAGGCCGAAGCCGTTCTAGGTTTGCGTTGCGTTTGAGGAGGTAAATTGACCGCTATCCTGCAGTGATGTTGCCAGAGATACGTGCGCGTAAAGTAAGGTAAATAACTGAGTGGTTATTTTAGGGATGTAAGCGGTCAGGAATGGCGGTGAGCGGTTGGGCAAGAATTATTCATCGGGTAGATATGTGATTGAGATCACAATAAAAATGCCCCTTCGACGAATGCGTGAAGGGGCTGGAGCTTAAATCGCAGCTTCCATTTCCAGCATCACCGGATGGAAACGGCGTTTAAAGTAAATAAGTCCGTGACCTTCTGCACTGAGGATGATGTTTTTAATCTCCACCAGATACACCAGATGTGTGCCAATCGCCTGCACATAGCGGATCTCTCCTTCAAGACTGGCCAGCGAACCTTTTAGCACCGGCTGCGCCAGCGGACCTTTTTGCCAGCATGAGAGGCTAAAACGCTCTTCCATCGCCATGCCTGTCATGCCCGCGAAGTGGCGCGCCATCAGTTCCTGCTCATGGTTGAGGACGTTGACGCACAACTTGCCGTTGCCCTGAAAAACCGGGTTCATCGCACTGTTGGCGTTAATGCACACCATCAGCGACGGTGGTGTATCCGTGACCGAGCAGACAGCCGTTGCCGTAATCCCGCATTGTCCGGCGTCGCCCTCGGTGGTGATAATATTTACCGCTGCCGACAGGCTGGCCATCGCGTCATGAAAGCGCAGGCGTTGTTCATCTAATTGCATCTTAACCTCCTGCTGCGTTATTTCAGCAGCTTATCCAGCATGTTGATATCGTCGTTGTTGTGCAGGTGCGGCACAGTCCAGCCGTTCTGGTCGTATTCCGACAGGCAGCGATCAACCATCGCCATCATCTTGTCCATATTGCCGGAGCTTTGTGCCTGGCGCAGACATTGCAGGCGAATCTCATCCTGGCTACCGGAGTAGTTGATTTCATACAGCTCGTGACGACCACCAAATTCGCTGCCAATGGCGTCCCACATCAGTTTGAGGATCTTGATGCGCTGGACGTGATCCATACCGTTCGAACCGCGCACATACTTCGCCAGATACTGGTCGATCTGCGGATTGTTCAGGTCACGGGCACTGGAAGGGAGGTAGATCAGGCCACTGGTAACGTTGCGTTCTATAATGTTTTTGATCTTCGCGTAGGCCATTGGTGCCAGTACGCGATAGGTTTGCAGTGCGGCATGATCCGGTAAATAAGCCCCGTTGACCCACGGCGTCGCTTCTGAACACATCGAGTCACTCAATGCCCAGAAGGTGTTGCGCCACGCCACCACTTCACCGAGATCGGCCTGCACACCACGGAACTCCAGGGTGCCGGTACATTCGAGTGATTTTTTCAGCAGTGCCGTAATGAAGTCGAGTTTCACTGCCAGGCGCACACAGGCTTGCAGCGGATACATACGGGCGAAACCGCCTTCCATCGTCCAGCGACGGCAGCGATCAAAATCGCGGTAGATCAGCACGTTTTCCCATGGGATCAGTACGTTATCCATCACCAGAATCGCATCGTTCTCATCGAAGCGGCTGGAGAGCGGGTAGTCGTATGGCGAGCCGGTAGCACCCGCGACCATCTCATAAGAGGCGCGGGAGATTAATTTCACGCCATCGGCATCCATTGGCGCAACGAACATCAGTGCGAAGTCCGGGTTTTCGCCCATCACTTGTGCCGAGCCGAAGCCAATCATGTTGTAGTGAGTCAGCGCCGAGTTGGTGGCAACCACTTTCGCACCGCTGACGATAATCCCGGCGTCAGTCTCTTTTTCCAGCTTGATGTAAACGTCTTTCACTTTATCGGTCGGCAAATGACGATCGGTGGGTTAACAATCGCGTGGTTAAAGTAGAGGCCAGTTTCCTGAATACGGGTATACCAGTTACGGGCGTTCTGCTCGAACTGACCGTAAAAGCCCGGATTCGCGCCCAGTGCGCAACCGAAAGCGGCTTTGTAGTCTGGGGTACGGCCCATCCAGCCATAGCTCAGGCGTGACCATTCAGCGATGGCGTCGCGTTGCTGGCGCAGGTCGTCGGCACTTTTCGCCACGCGGAAGAATTTATGGGTATAGCCGCCGCTGCCGGTGTCGGTGTTCCAACACAGAGAGTCCTGCATCTCCGGTTTGTGCAGCGCGTCGTACAGTTGGGCAACAGACGCTGCCGCATTACGAAATGCCGGATGAGTGGTGACGTCTTTCACTCGCTCGCCATAGATATAGATCTCGCGACCATCCTGCAGGCTTTTCAGATACTCTTCCCCGGTGAAAGGACGTTGGGTACTGGCGCGGAAATCTTCTGGTTTCATGTCGACCTCTACAGTATTAATCGGAATACGATTGTTAATTTTGTGTGCTGTTTTTGTTATTTAATTGAAGCGTTGAACGCGGTTGTCGGGAAGAGACGTTTCAGGCGAACGTTGGTACTTTTCGACAGCAAGGTGGAGTTAAATAGTAAACTGCGATCGTGATCAACTTACAGTAAGGCAAATCATAATATTCCCCGCTAACAAGGGCTAACGGGGACGGAATTTTTTATGGGGCGAATGGAATGGTAATCGTCATATTTTCATGACCAACGACGATAGGGCCTGAATAGTTTTCTGTGCTTCTTGCTTCCATGTTTCATCCGGAACGGTGATTGGTACCAGGTGGCTAAGGATGAGTTTTTTCACTTTTGCTTCATTGGCAATTTTGCCTACATCCTCAATAGTCGTATGGTGAGAAGCAATGGCTTTTGCCAGTGTTTTACCATTGCCAATACTGTCTGCCAGCTTAGCGACGGAGGGCTCATGTACGGCCTCATGCACAAGTATATCAGCGCCTTCTGAGAAAGTTGCCAGTGGGGGAAAGTACGAGGTATCTCCTGAGAAGACAATTCGCTTGCCTTGTGTGTCGAAGCGATAAGCAAAAGCCTCACCGTCAGGGAAAGGAGAATGAGGGACCTTTAATGCAGTCACGGTCACGGTATCATCTTTATAAACTACGCCTTCACCAACATCTTGAG
>NZ_JBQZXC010000154.1:0-6906 GCF_053555815.1 Shigella sp. SIG6
TTATGTGGCGCAGTAAATGGGTGGATGTCACGCATTACCACTCCTTCAATGAGTCTCTCTTTGTCCTTAAATTTACCCGCCAGAGCAAACTTGTCACCACAGGCACAGGCAGTGAAAGAGTTGTTAATGTCAGTGATTAGTTCTCCAGTGATGGAAAAAAGGCAGTGGCAATTGGTGAGCTAAGCGTTATATCGGGATGGAATAAGATGCGGGTTTTTATTATTTGTTATGCCGGGCATTAGACTTTAACAATAACGGGATATCTGAACTGCCCGGAGCTTACCGTGAATTTCCAACAACTAAAGATAATCCGCGAGGCTGCACGTCAGGATTACAACCTGACAGAGGTTGCGAATATGCTTTTTACCTCACAGTCAGGCGTTAGCCGTCATATTCGGGAACTGGAGGATGAACTTGGCATCGAAATATTTGTTCGACGAGGTAAGCGACTGCTGGGGATGACTGAACCGGGCAAAGCATTACTGGTCATTGCAGAACGTATTCTGAATGAAGCCAGTAATGTTCGTCGGCTTGCAGACCTGTTTACCAACGATACGTCTGGTGTTCTCACTATTGCAACGACGCATACTCAGGCACGTTATAGCTTGCCAGAGGTCATTAAAGCTTTTCGCGAACTTTTCCCGGAGGTTCGGCTCGAGCTAATCCAGGGTTCGCCACAGGAAATTGCGACGTTGTTGCAAAATGGCGAAGCTGATATTGGTATCGCCAGCGAGCGTTTGAGTAATGACCCGCAGCTCGTCGCCTTCCCGTGGTTTTGTTGGCACCATAGTTTGCTTGTTCCACTCGATCATCCCTTAACGCAAATTACACCATTGACGCTGGAATCAATAGCGAAGTGGCCGTTAATTACTTACCGACAGGGAATTACGGGGCGCTCACGCACTGATGACGCATTTACCCGCAAAGGTTTGCCGGCAGATATTGTATTAAGTGCACAGGATTCTGATGTCATTAAAACCTATGTTGCTCTTGGGCTTGGGATCGGATTAGTTGCCGAACAATCCAGCGGCGAACAAGAGGAAGAGAATTTAATCCGCCTGGATACGCGGCATCTTTTCGATGCTAATACTGTCTGGTTGGGACTGAAGCGAGGACAACTTCAGCGTAACTATGTTTGGCGCTTTCTGGAACTTTGTAATGCAGGACTGTCAGTTGAGGATATCAAGCGCCAGGTGATGGAAAACAGTGAAGAGGAAATTGATTATCAGATATAGCAAAAAGCCCGCTATAAAAGCGGGCTTTTCAGAAATTTGGCTCCTCTGACTGGACTCGAACCAGTGACATACGGATTAACAGTCCGCCGTTCTACCGACTGAACTACAGAGGAATCGCTGTTGAGGCACATCTTAACGGCGAAAAATATTTTGTCAAACCCGATTTTTAAATTTCCCAATTGTTTGCCGTTTCTATCAACAGTTTGTTGCATTTGCAGACAATTTGTTGGCGAAAATCTTTGCAGCTTTGCTGATTCTCCCTCATCATTTGAAATGTGGTTTCACTTTCTGCAATTAAGGTCGGCTTTGAATATCTCCTCTGCTTTACGCCAGGTTGTTCACGGCACTCGCTGGCACTCTAAACGCAAGAGCTACAAAGTGTTGTTCTGGCGCGAGATAACCCCGCTTGCTGTTCCTATCTTCATGGAGAACGCCTGTGTCCTGTTGATGGGGGTCCTGAGCACTTTTCTGGTCAGCTGGCTGGGAAAAGATGCGATGGCCGGCGTGGGGTTGGCGGACAGCTTCAATATGGTCATTATGGCTTTTTTTGCAGCTATCGATCTTGGTACTACTGTCGTTGTAGCATTTAGTCTCGGTAAGCGGGATCGACGACGAGCGAGGGTGGCGACGCGGCAGTCATTGGTGATCATGACGTTGTTTGCCGTACTGTTGGCAACGCTAATTCATCATTTTGGCGAACAAATTATTGATTTCGTCGCGGGTGATGCCACGACAGAAGTTAAAGCACTGGCGTTGACTTATCTGGAGCTGACCGTACTCAGTTATCCAGCCGCTGTCATCACTCTTATTGGTAGCGGGGCACTTCGTGGTGCAGGGAATACGAAAATACCGCTACTGATTAACGGTAGCCTGAATATTCTTAATATTATTATTAGCGGCATATTGATTTACGGCCTTTTCTCCTGGGCTGGGTTGGGTTTAACCATTTCTCGTTATATTGGCGCAGTTGCAATTTTGTGGGTGCTGGCGATTGGTTTTAATCCTGCGCTAAGGATTTCGTTAAAGAGCTATTTTAAACCGCTGAATTTTAGCATTATCTGGGAAGTCATGGGGATTGGTATTCCAGCGAGTGTCGAATCAGTGTTATTTACCAGTGGTCGGTTATTAACCCAAATGTTCGTTGCCGGGATGGGGACCAGCGTTATTGCCGGAAATTTTATCGCGTTCTCAATTGCGGCTCTTATCAACTTACCCGGAAGTGCGCTCGGTTCTGCTTCTACGATCATTACAGGCCGAAGGTTGGGGGTAGGGCAGATAGCGCAAGCAGAGATTCAGTTGCGGCATGTGTTCTGGCTGTCCACTCTTGGATTAACGGCCATCGCCTGGCTAACGGCTCCCTTTGCCGGGGTTATGGCATCGTTTTACACCCAGGATCCACAGGTTAAACACGTCGTTGTGATTCTGATTTGGCTAAATGCTTTATTTATGCCTATTTGGTCCGCCTCATGGGTGCTACCCGCTGGATTTAAGGGTGCTCGTGATGCCCGTTACGCCATGTGGGTTTCTATGTTGAGCATGTGGGGTTGCCGGGTTGTAGTCGGTTATGTGCAGGGAATCATGCTTGGCTGGGGTGTGGTTGGTGTCTGGATGGGAATGTTTGCCGACTGGGCTGTGCTGTTTTACTGGCGAATGGTTACTGGACGTTGGCTGTGGAAATACCCTCGATCCGAGCCGCAAAAGTGTGAAAAAAAGCCAGTTGTGTCGGAATAAACGACAAAATGCAGATTATTTCAGCAAACGATTTCAAATTTAAAAAACAGGCTTTGACATTGTGGGTGGGCATCGCTAATATTCGCCTCGTTCTCACGATTCCTCTGTAGTTCAGTCGGTAGAACGGCGGACTGTTAATCCGTATGTCACTGGTTCGAGTCCAGTCAGAGGAGCCAAATTTTAGTTTTGAGACATCTCTATGAGACTCAGAACAGTTAAAAAATAAAAATTATTTTTACCCGGCCACTTTGTAAAAAAGTGGCCGGGTTTTTTGATTTCTGTGTTTCGTGCGCTTAATCGAGTCTCACGCTTCAGTGAGCAAATTGCCCCTCCCCAACAGACATCACGATTCACAAGGTCAAAAATTCATGTTCCATGAAGTACCGTACAAAGATAAAGAGAAAAATGCCTTATGCGGGATGTAGCTGTCGCGTCTTTATCGGGAAACTATACGTAATTGCCACTTTGTCTTCGGTAATCAGAAAAAGAAGACCTGCCATTTTAATAAATATTATTTCTCTGGGAACGGGGATTTTTTATAAGCAATATGACGAGTTAAACATTATATTTTTATAAGAATTATATGAGATTAAAGAAATCTGCCATAAAGACAGATTTCTTTAAAATATAATTAGAGATTTGCGACGTTATGATAAACTTTTTGTACATCGTCGTCATCTTCAAGGGCATCAACAAGCCCTTCAAAGATTTCTAAATCTTCTGGGGAAAGCTCAACTTCAGATTGAGCAATCATTTCTAATTCTGTTGTTGAGAACTCAGTGATTCCAGCTGCTTTTAGCGCCGCGATTCCTTTATGAAGGTCAGTAGGTTCAGTATAAATAACAATATTACCTTCTTCTTCAGTTACATCACGAACATCAACTTCAGCTTCAAGCAAAATTTCAAAAATATGGTCAGGGTCTGTTCCTTTAAATACAATCACACCCGTATTGTCAAACATATAGCTGACAGAACCTGCCGCTCCGATATTGCCGCCTTTTTTATTGAAAATTGTGCGAACGTTAGCAATCGTACGGTTAACATTTGAAGTCAATGTCTCAGCAATAATCATTGAGCCATTAGGACCAAAGCCTTCATAACGTCCCTGTACGAACGTTTCATCTCCGCCGCCTTTGGCTTTATCAATTGCTTTATCAATAACGTGCTTTGGAACTTGTGTCTGCTTTGCACGTTCAATAACGAATTTTAAAGATGTGTTTAATTCTGGATCGGGTTCACCTTGTTTGGCAGCAGCATAGATTTCTACACCGAATTTTGCATAAATTTTAGACGTTGCACCGTCTTTAGCCGTTTTTTTAGCAACAATATTGGCCCATTTACGTCCCACTGGAATGATCTCCTCGAAAATTTATTTACATTACTGGTAAATCGTTAACATGTGTTAATTCGGCATATTATATCATAACAGGAAAAATCACGTCTATTAGAAATAAAAATATTCTAAAGCCATAATCTTATATTTAATTTTATAAAAACTAATGTTGTTGGCGGGATTTTTTATAATTGTGTTTTGAAAGCATACTTGCTTTTAATATGTGGAAATCATTAAGACGATAATAAAACTCGCATCTGCCCAAGGAAGCAAGCAGCCCGCGTTTATTGCAGGCTATTTGCCAGATGTCTTACTTAATCCTTCACATCTATTTCTGATAAGAAGGTTCATAACTTATTATCGGAACGGCGGCTCATTAAAGGTTCGTAATTTACGTGAATGCAGTCGGTCGCCTTCTGCGCGCAGCAAATCGATCGCCCGAATGCCAATTTGCAGGTGTTCGGAAATAGCGCCTTCATAAAAACGGTTAGCCTGGCCGGGAAGCTTAATCTCACCATGTAACGGTTTATCTGAAACACACAGTAGTGTCCCGTATGGCACGCGGAAACGATATCCTTGCGCGGCAATGGTTGCACTTTCCATATCAATTGCTACGGCCCGGCTTAAGTTAAAACGAAGTGCAGAAGCTGAGTAACGTAACTCCCAGTTCCTGTCATCTGTGGTTACCACAGTACCTGTACGCAGCCGCTGTTTGACTTCCTCACCAGGCCTGCCGCTGACTAACTTGGTAGCGTCATAAAGCGCACGTTGCACTTCAGCAATGCTCGGAATAGGTATATCGGGCGGCAGAACCGCATCAAGAACGTGGTCATCGCGTAAATAAGCGTGTGCAAGGACATAATCTCCAATGGCCTGGCTTTCACGTAATCCGCCACAGTGACCAATCATCAACCAGACATCCGGGCGTAGCACTGCCAGATGATCGCAGATGGTTTTAGCATTGGACGGTCCCACGCCAATATTCACCAGAGTAATACCCTGACCATCAGCGGTAATTAAATGCCATGCTGGCATCTGGTGTTTTTTCCATGCAAGGTCGGAAATGGCTTCTTCTGGCGCTTCGGTTTCGGCAGTGATCCAGTTCCCGCCAGCACAAGAAAGGGCAATGTAGGGACTATCAGGATCGAGGATCTGGCTGCATCCCCAACGAACGAATTCATCCACATAACGTGTGTAGTTGGTAAACAAGACGAACGGTTGAAAATGTTCTACTGGCGTACCGGTATAATGGCGCAACCGTGCGAGGGAAAAATCGACGCGGCGCGCATCAAAATGCGATAGCGGGGAGAATTCCGTTGGATGATAAATGCCGTCTGCAGTTTCATCGCCGATTTGCGCCAGTTCTGTTGTCGGGAAGTAGCGAGTTAAATCAGCGCTCATTGAGCGATCAAGTGTCAATTCAGAGCCATCGATGACATAAGGATAAGGGATTTCATGTTGCGAGGGTTGCACAGAGATATGCGCACCATAATCCTGATAAAGCAACGTTAGTTGCTCATTCAGATACGAACGAAAGAGAGTAGGGCGAGTAATCGTGGTGGTGTAGCTGCCTGCGTGAGTAAAACGACCAAATGCGCGCGTTTTGGGGGGATTTGTTGTGCTACCGTCCCAGGTTACGGTCAGTGATGGATAGACAAAAAGACCTTGTTTACGGGCGTTTTCATCAGGTAATTCGCCAATTGTAATATATTTGCCAATGGCGTTGCGTAAAGCAACTACAGATTGCTCATACAGCGCGTTGAGTTTATCCAGTGCCTGAGCTGGGGTCAGACCGGAGCCCTTATTATTCATGTGTGTCTCCTGTTCCATACAATTACCGCACATCCGATAGTATGTCACAGGAATGTGAAACAAAAGTATAAGGCGAAGATCGGATGATCTTCGCCAGGCTATCACGAGCGTTGATTGTCTTTCATCAATAAAGCGGTCATTGCAGAAATCAGGCATCCAGCCAGCAAATAAATGGCGATGCTATGCCAGTTCCCGGCAAAGTAAGTGATGAGTGCAGCGGCAATAAAAGGTGTAAATCCACCGCCAACCACACTGGCAACCTGATAACCGACTCCAGCACCACTGTAGCGATAACTGGCACCAAACATTTCGGTAAACATCGGTTGTTGCACACACACCACCATGTCATGCGCAATGTTTGCCAGCATTATGGAGAAGAAAACTATCCAGAAAATAGATTGTGCTTCAAGCGCCATAAAGAAAGGAAATGCGCTCAACGTTCCGATCAACGCGCCTGTGATATAAACCCTGCGCCGACCAAAACGATCGGCAAGCCAGGCAAAACAGGGAATTGTCAGGCAGCTTAATCCACCTACCAGCAAACCAATATTAAGGAAAAGTTCGCGCGGTAACCCCATATTCTGGGTTGAATAATTAAGTGCAAAGGCAGTAACAATGTACATCGTCAGCAACTCGCACAGTCGTAGTGCAATAATCTTCAGGAAAGCACCGGGATGTCGTAACAGAGCTTCGATAACCGGGATGCGTTTTTTCGCGGCCGCTTGATTATGTTGCTGTTGTTCAAATTCCGCGGACTCCTCCATGCCATTGCGCACCCACAATGCTCCCAGTACC
>NZ_JBQZXC010000155.1:0-6820 GCF_053555815.1 Shigella sp. SIG6
GAGATAATCAGTATTGAGACGGCGTAAACTGGCTTCGCATGCATTTATCGCTTTTTGCCCGCCAGCATTCCACGGATAGACTTTAGAGACGAGAAAGACCTTCTCTCGCAGACCGGTTAATGCTTCCCCAACCACCTTTTCGGCACCGCCATCGGCATACATTTCGGCGGTATCAATGAGGGTTAAACCGAGTTCAATGCCTGCGCGTAGTGCAGCAACTTCTGTTTTGCGCTGACTGGCATCTTCGCCCATATACCATGTTCCCTGCCCTATGGCTGGCAGTGAGACATCGCCACTAAATTGAATCATTTTTTGTTGCATTGTTTCCTCCCAGGTATTGCACCACCGTAATGCAAAACAGGGCGTGACGCCCTGTTTTTATGCACAAAATGCCCTGGAAAGATGCATTATCAGAATTTGTAGGTGATCCCGGTAGAAATCAGGCCAGTCCAGGATTTATCCACCATCGGGCTGTCAGTAACTTCATCAGACAGACGGGTGTAGCGCGCGGTACCGTAAACACTCCAGTCGCCGAGGAAGTTGTAGCTGGCGCTCAGCTCAAGGTAAGGGCTCCAGCTGTCATTCGGGTTATAGCCACGCAGACCGCTGCGAGCGGACTCTTTGCGCGATACGCCATAATAGTATTCGTTCTGGTTTTCGCTGTTCCACTGCACACCAATACCCGGAGTCACGGTCAGGCCACCGTTGGTGTAACGATACAACCAGGCCATATCCCAGACAATGCCGTTGCTGTTATCCAGGGTATCGCCAGCCAGGGTGGTACGCAGGTAACCGTACTGGGTAAAGTGAGCATAAGACAGACCAGCCATCATGGTGCTCTTACGGTCATCCAGGTGACGCATTTGGTGATCGCCACTGTCTTTCGCTTTGAAGTAAAGCGGCGACCAGTAAGCGGTAATTGAAAGTTTATCCGTTGCGTCATTCCACAGGTAGTAACCACCACCTAAGCCACGGAACCAGAAGTTATCGCCTTCATAGTTGATTACCGGTACTGGGTAAACATCGGTATCGTAATCTTTATATGGGTGCTCAACGACACCTACGCCTGCGCCCAGGGAAAATTTACCTTCAGCGTGCGCTACGCCTGCAGACGTTGCGATAAGCACTCCAAGTGCCAGAAGTTTGAGTTTGGTCACAATTAATCATTCCTTAAACAAATGTTTAGCGGGCGACAAAGTTTACCCGTCAATACATCGAAACCCAACCTTTTTACGTTTTCATTTTTTAAAGTAACTGTTTAATTTTCCTGCCGCGGATGACACCGCGCTTACAGCCAAATGGATTTAGCGTTACTGGCGAGCCTGGTCTTTACATTAATTATGCAAAATTTATGGATGAGTTGTTGATATGCCATTGAAATTAAGAAAGCCGTGCAGGCAAGTTTTCCATTTGCCATCTACGCTTAATTTTGAAGGTGTATCACCGGGCACGTTGTTCTCATCGTCGATAAAATGGCATGAGAGTTGCTGTGTTTTAGCAAGAGACGTCGTTCAGTTTACCTCTTCCGGGAGCCTCTACTATTCATATGAACGGCTCTTAACCTGTGCTAAAAAACGAAAGGACGGCATACCATGAATATATTCGATCACTATCGCCAGCGATATGAAGCGGCCAAGGACGAAGAGTTCACACTGCAGGAGTTTCTTACCACTTGTCGGCAAGATCGCAGTGCTTATGCCAACGCGGCTGAGCGGCTATTGATGGCTATCGGTGAGCCTGTCATGGTCGATACAGCCCAGGAACCCAGACTTTCTCGACTCTTTTCTAACCGGGTCATTGCACGTTATCCGGCATTTGAAGAGTTTTACGGCATGGAAGACGCGATTGAACAGATTGTCTCTTATCTGAAACACGCGGCTCAGGGGCTGGAAGAGAAGAAACAAATCCTGTATCTGCTGGGGCCTGTGGGTGGGGGTAAATCATCGCTTGCTGAGCGACTGAAATCATTAATGCAGCTCGTACCGATTTATGTATTGAGCGCCAACGGTGAGCGTAGCCCGGTCAACGATCATCCGTTCTGTCTTTTCAATCCGCAGGAAGATGCTCAGATTCTGGAAAAAGAGTATGGCATTCCTCGCCGTTATCTCGGCACCATCATGTCGCCATGGGCGGCAAAACGCCTGCATGAATTTGGTGGCGATATCACTAAGTTCCGGGTAGTGAAGGTCTGGCCGTCAATTCTGCAACAAATTGCTATCGCCAAAACGGAACCCGGTGATGAGAACAACCAGGACATCTCCGCGCTGGTTGGGAAAGTCGATATTCGTAAACTCGAACACTACGCGCAGAATGACCCGGACGCCTACGGCTATTCCGGTGCGCTGTGCCGCGCCAATCAGGGGATCATGGAATTCGTTGAGATGTTTAAAGCACCGATAAAAGTGCTGCATCCCTTGTTAACCGCCACTCAGGAAGGTAACTACAACGGGACGGAAGGTATCTCCGCCCTGCCGTTCAACGGGATTATTCTCGCCCACTCGAACGAGTCCGAATGGGTCACTTTCCGTAATAACAAAAACAACGAAGCCTTCCTCGACCGTGTTTACATCGTGAAGGTGCCGTATTGCTTGCACTTTCCGAAGAGATCAAAATCTACGAGAAATTGCTTAATCACAGTGAATTGACTCACGCCCCATGCGCCCCTGGCACGCTCGAAACACTGTCACGTTTTTCCATTCTTTCGCGCCTGAAAGAGCCAGAAAACTCCAGCATTTATTCAAAGATGCGGGTTTATGATGGCGAAAGTCTGAAAGACACCAATCCGAAAGCCAAGTCGTATCAGGAATATCGTGACTACGCCGGTGTCGATGAAGGGATGAACGGTCTGTCGACGCGTTTTGCGTTTAAGATCCTCTCCCGCGTGTTCAACTTCGATCATGTAGAAGTGGCGGCAAACCCGGTCCATCTGTTCTACGTCCTGGAACAGCAGATCGAGCGCGAGCAGTTCCCGCAAGAGCAGGCAGAACGCTATCTGGAGTTCCTGAAAGGTTATCTGATCCCGAAATATGCCGAGTTTATCGGCAAAGAGATCCAGACGGCCTACCTTGAATCCTATTCAGAATATGGGCAAAACATTTTCGACCGTTATGTTACCTACGCGGATTTCTGGATTCAGGATCAGGAGTATCGCGATCCGGATACCGGGCAGCTGTTTGACCGCGAGTCTCTTAACGCCGAGCTGGAGAAAATCGAGAAACCGGCGGGGATCAGTAATCCAAAAGATTTCCGCAACGAGATTGTTAACTTCGTACTGCGCGCCAGAGCGAATAACAGCGGACGCAATCCGAACTGGACCAGCTATGAAAAACTGCGCACGGTTATCGAGAAGAAAATGTTCTCCAATACCGAGGAGCTGTTGCCGGTTATCTCGTTTAACGCCAAAACGTCAACCGACGAGCAGAAGAAACACGACGACTTTGTCGACCGTATGATGGAAAAAGGCTACACCCGTAAACAGGTGCGTTTACTGTGCGAATGGTATTTGCGCGTACGTAAATCGTCTTAACAACCCTGGCCCGGTACACATGCTACCGGGCCTACAACGACAGCGAACCGTGGGCCTGAGAAGCGGCAACACAGGCGTAGCATACAGTTGGCAAATGTAGTACGGGGGGCATATGGCCTGGTTTATTGACCGGCGTCTGAACGGCAAAAACAAAAGCATGGTGAATCGCCAGCGTTTTTTACGCCGTTATAAAGCGCAAATTAAACAGTCGATCTCCGAGGCCATTAATAAGCGTTCGGTGACTGACGTCGACAGCAGCGAATCCGTATCCATTCCCACGGAAGATATTAGCGAACCAATGTTTCATCAGGGGCGTGGCGGTCTGCGCCACCGCGTGCATCCGGGCAATGACCATTTCGTTCAGAACGACCGAATTGAACGTCCCCAGGGTGGCGGCGGAGGTTCCGGCAGTGGTCAGGGCCAGGCCAGCCAGGATGGTGAAGGTCAGGATGAATTTGTCTTTCAGATTTCGAAAGATGAGTATCTTGATCTGCTCTTTGAAGATTTGGCCTTACCGAATCTGAAACAAAACCAACAACGCCAGCTGACCGAATATAAAACGCATCGGGCGGGTTATACCGCTAACGGCGTTCCAGCCAATATCAGCGTTGTGCGTTCCTTGCAGAACTCACTGGCGCGACGCACAGCCATGACGGCAGGCAAGCGGCGGGAACTTCATGCACTGGAAGAGAATTTGGCCATCATCAGCAACAGTGAACCTGCGCAGCTGCTGTAAGAGGAACGTCTGCGCAAAGAAATTGCAGAATTACGTGCCAAAATTGAACGCGTCCCTTTTATTGACACCTTCGATTTACGTTACAAGAACTACGAGAAGCGGCCCGATCCCTCCAGCCAGGCAGTGATGTTTTGCCTGATGGACGTTTCCGGTTCAATGGATCAATCCACTAAAGATATGGCTAAGCGTTTTTATATTCTGCTGTATCTGTTCCTCAGCAGAACGTATAAGAACGTGGAAGTCGTATACATCCGCCATCATACCCAGGCGAAAGAAGTCGATGAACATGAGTTTTTCTACTCGCAGGAAACAGGCGGCACCATTGTTTCCAGCGCCCTGAAACTGATGGATGAGGTAGTGAAAGAGCGTTATAACCCGGCACAGTGGAATATTTACGCTGCACAAGCATCGGCCGGCGATAACTGGGCCGATGACTCTCCGCTTTGCCATGAAATCCTGGCGAAAAAATTATTACCTGTTGTTCGTTATTACAGCTATATCGAAATTACCCGTCGTGCACATCAGACATTGTGGCGAGAATATGAGCATCTGCAATCTACTTTCGACAACTTTGCGATGCAGCACATCCGCGACCAGGATGATATTTATCCGGTGTTCCGTGAACTGTTTCATAAACAAAATGCAACAGCTAAAGACTAAAACTATCAGCCGGGTCATTATCGCCTGGCTGATTTTTAGCTTACTGTAAATTATCTCATTTATTACATACATTAGCTTACAATCGCTTTAAATATGACAGCATAACCTTTACACAATTTAGTTCCAGAAAACAATCATTCGGAAAAATGATTCAGTCAACACGTATTTCCCTGGGGTTATTCTTTAAATATTTTTTATCGTTAACGAAAATTGATCCTGGTCAAAACTATATATCTCTGCCATCAATAAAATCCAGCACTCACATTGCTCTCCTTTTTATGGTTTCTATGGGTACACAAAAATTAAAAGCTCAAAGCTTTTTTATTTTCAGTTTATTGCTGACGTTAATTTTATTTTGCATCACCACATTATATAACGAAAAGACGAATGTAAAACTCATCCCACAAATGAATTATTTGATGGTCGTTGTGGCTTTGTTTTTCCTTAACGCCATCATTTTTCTTTTCATGTTAATGAAATATTTCACTAACAAACAAATTCTACCAACATTCATTTTAAGTCTTGCACTTTTAAGTGGCCTTATCTATTTAGTTGAAACTATTGTTGTTATCCATAAACCTATCAGCGACAGTACACTGATCCAGACAAAGTCGAATGATGTTTCTATTTTCTATATTTTCCGCCAACTCAGTTTTATTTGTTTAACCTCGTTGGCGCTCTTTTGTTATGGTAAAGACAATATCCTTGACAACAATAAGAAAAAAACTGGCATTCTGTTGCTGGCGCTGATTCCTTTTTTAGTTTTTCCCCTTCTGGCACACAATCTGAGCAGTTATAACGCTGACTATTCTTTGTATGTCGTCGATTACTGTCCTGTCAACTATACTGCGACCTGGGGAATCAACTATACAAAAATATTGGTTTGTCTGTGGGCATTTTTACTGTTCTTTATTATCATGCGTACACGATTAGCCAGCGAACTATGTCCATTAATAGCATTATTATGTCTGGCATCGCTATGCTGCAACTTACTTCTACTGACTCTGGATGAGTATAATTACACCATCTGGTACATCAGTCGCGGGATTGAAGTCTCCAGTAAACTGTTTGTTGTGTCTTTTCTGATTTATAACATTTTTCAGGAACTGCAACTCTCCAGCAAACTGGCAGTTCATGATGTGCTGACCAATATTTATAATCGGCGCTACTTTTTCAACAGCGTAGAGTCATTATTGTCGCGACCTGTTGTTAAGGACTTCTGTGTCATGCTGGTTGATATTATCCAGCAAAGCATCCGCCCCGATGATATTTTAGCGCGACTGGAGGGTGAGGTGTTTGGCTTACTATTTACCGAACTCAATAGTGCCCAGGCAAAAATCATTGCGGAACGTATGCGTAAAAATGTCGAACTCCTGACCGCTTCAGTAACAGATATGATGTTTCTGAACAAATGACCATCAGTATTGGCACGGTTTTTTCAACGGGTGACACGCGTAATATCTCGCTTGTCATGACGGAAGCAGATAAAGCCTTACGCGAAGCGAAAAGCGAGGGGGGCAACAAAGTGATTATTCATAATATTTAAGTGCAAAAATATTCAGAGCCATGCTTTTTGCGTGGCTTTTGCATACAATTTATTACTATTACCCCTAAATTTCCCCTCCCCAGCGGCGCAGAGATGAGTATAATTAGCGCCCCTGTGCCAGGCCGCAATCGAACTTTATCTGGTTTTCTCGTTTCACTAACCGAAGGAGTGCCATTTATCATGAAATTGCACCATAGAATGCTCCGGCATTTTATCGCCGCAAGTGTCATTGTGCTGACATCTTCCTTCCTTATTTTTGAACTTGTCGCCAGCGACAGAGCAATGAGTGCCTATCTGCGCTATATCGTGCAGAAAGCAGACTCCTCCTTTCTTTATGATAAGTATCAGAATC
>NZ_JBQZXC010000156.1:0-6704 GCF_053555815.1 Shigella sp. SIG6
TTGGTGAAAAAAATGCCGGGTGCGACGCTGGCGCGTCTTCTCCAGCTTGGGCAGGCACGGCAGGGGCGGCTTATTCCCCCACATACGCCAGATTCAGCAACGGATACGGTTTCTCCAAATCGTCCACCTCAGAGCGTCCCGTAACCTTAAAACCCACCTTCTTATAGAACCCAACCGCCTGCTCATTTTGCTCATTAACGTTGGTTGTCAGTTCCGGTGCCATCGAGAGCGCATGCTCCACCAGCATCCGACCCACGCCGCAGCCACACACATCAGGATCGATAAACAGCGCATCCATATGCTGCCCACTTAACAACATAAACCCAACCGGCTGCTCCCGTTCATTAACCGCGACCCACAACGGTGCTTCCGGCAGAAAGGAACGCACCAGCTCTTCCAGCTCGGCCCGATACTCTGCTGATAAAAAATCGTGGGTGGCATCGACAGATCGACACCAAATCGCAACGAGTTCCTCCCCTTCCTCATGCCGTGAGCGGCGAATACTAATAACCATTTTCTCTCCTTTTCGTCATTCTTATATTCTAACGTAGCCTTTTCCTTGAAACTTTCTCACCTTCAACATGCAGGCTCGACATTGGCAAATTTTCTGGTTATCTTCAGCTATCTGGATGTCTAAACGTATAAGCGTATGTAGTGAGGTAATCAGGTTATGCCGATTCGTGTGCCGGACGAGCTACCCGCCGTCAATTTCTTGCGTGAAGAAAACGTCTTTGTGATGACAACTTCTCGTGCGTCTGGTCAGGAAATTCGTCCACTTAAGGTTCTGATCCTTAACCTGATGCCGAAGAAGATTGAAGCTGAAAATCAGTTTCTGCGCCTGCTTTCAAACTCACCTTTGCAGGTCGATATTCAGCTGTTGCGCATCGATTCCCGTGAATCGCGCAATACGCCCGCAGAGCATCTGAACAACTTCTACTGTAACTTTGAAGATATTCAGGAACAGAACTTTGACGGTCTGATTGTAACCGGTGCGCCGCTGGGCCTGGTGGAGTTTAATGATGTCGCTTACTGGCCGCAGATCAAACAGGTGCTGGAGTGGTCGAAAGATCACGTCACCTCGACGCTGTTTGTCTGCTGGGCGGTACAGGCCGCGCTCAATATCCTCTACGGCATTCCTAAGCAAACTCGCACCGACAAACTCTCTGGCGTTTACGAGCATCATATTCTCCATCCTCATGCGCTTCTGACGCGTGGCTTTGATGATTCATTCCTGGCACCGCATTCGCGCTATGCTGACTTTCCGGCAGCGTTGATTCGTGATTACACCGATCTGGAAATTCTGGCAGAGACGGAAGAAGGGGATGCATATCTGTTTGCCAGCAAAGATAAGCGCATTGCCTTTGTGACGGGCCATCCCGAATATGATGCGCAAACGCTGGCGCAGGAATATTTCCGCGATGTGGAAGCCGGACTAGACCCGGATGTACCGTATAACTATTTCCCGCACAACGATCCGCAAAACAAACCGCGAGCGAGCTGGCGTAGTCACGGTAATTTGCTGTTTACCAACTGGCTCAACTATTACGTCTATCAGATCACGCCATACGATCTACGGCACATGAATCCAACGCTGGATTAATCTTCTGTGATAGTCGATCGTTAAGCGATTCAGCACCTTACCTCAGGCACCTTCGGGTGCCTTTTTTATTTCCGAAACGCACCTCAGCAAGTGAATAAATTTTATTCATATTGTTATCAATAAGTTATCAAGTATTTTTAATTAAAATGGAAATTGTTTTTGATTTTGCATTTTAAATGAGTAGTCTTAGTTGTGCTGAACGAAAAGCGCACAACGTTCCTTCGTTCACAGAGGGGAAGTTTTCGGAACCATGACGAGGAGCTGTACGATGACTGAACAGGCAACAACAACCGATGAACTGGCTTTCACAAGGCCGTATGGCGAGCAGGAGAAGCAAATTCTTACTGCCGAAGCGGTAGAATTTCTGACTGAGCTGGTGACGCATTTTACGCCACAACGCAATAAACTTCTGGCAGCGCGCATTCAGCAGCAGCAAGATATTGATAACGGAACGTTGCCTGATTTTATTTCGGAAACGGCTTCCATTCGCGATGCTGATTGGAAAATTCGCGGGATTCCTGCGGACTTAGAAGACCGCCGCGTAGAGATAACTGGCCCGGTAGAGCGCAAGATGGTGATCAACGCACTGAACGCCAATGTGAAAGTCTTTATGGCCGATTTCGAAGATTCACTGGCACCAGACTGGAACAAAGTGATCGACGGGCAAATTAACCTGCGCGATGCGGTTAACGGTACCATCAGCTATACCAATGAAGCAGGCAAAATTTATCAGCTCAAGCCCAATCCAGCGGTTTTGATTTGTCGGGTACGCGGTCTGCACTTGCCGGAAAAACATGTCACCTGGCGTGGTGAGGCAATCCCCGGTAGCCTGTTTGATTTTGCGCTCTATTTCTTCCACAACTATCAGGCACTGTTGGCAAAGGGCAGCGGTCCCTATTTCTATCTGCCGAAAACCCAGTCCTGGCAGGAAGCGGCCTGGTGGAGCGAAGTCTTCAGCTATGCAGAAGATCGCTTTAATCTGCCGCGCGGCACCATCAAGGCGACGTTGCTGATTGAAACGCTGCCCGCCGTGTTCCAGATGGACGAAATCCTTCACGCGCTGCGCGACCATATTGTTGGTCTGAACTGCGGTCGCTGGGATTACATCTTCAGCTATATCAAAACGTTGAAAAACTATCCCGATCGTGTCCTGCCAGACAGACAGGCCGTGACGATGGATAAACCATTCCTGAATGCTTACTCACGCCTGCTGATTAAAACCTGCCATAAACGCGGTGCTTTTGCGATGGGCGGCATGGCAGCGTTTATTCCGAGCAAAGATGAAGAGCGTAATAACCAGGTGCTCAACAAAGTAAAAGCGGATAAAGCGCTGGAAGCCAATAACGGTCACGATGGCACATGGATCGCTCACCCAGGCCTTGCGGACACGGCAATGGCGGTATTCAACGACATTCTCGGCTCCCGTAAAAATCAGCTTGAAGTATTGCGCGAACAAGACGCGCCGATTACTGCCGATCAGCTGCTGGCACCTTGTGATGGTGAACGCACCGAAGAAGGTATGCGCGCCAACATTCGCGTGGCTGTGCAGTACATCGAAGCGTGGATCTCCGGCAACGGCTGTGCCGATTTATGGCCTGATGGAAGATGCGGCGACGGCTGAAATTTCCCGTACCTCGATCTGGCAGTGGATCCATCATCAAAAAACGTTGAGCAATGGCAAACCGGTGACCAAAGCCTTGTTCCGCCAGATGCTGGGCGAAGAGATGAAAGTCATTGCCAGCGAACTGGGCGAAGAACGTTTCTCCCAGGGCCGTTTTGACGATGCCGCACGCTTGATGGAACAGATCACCACTTCCGATGAGTTAATTGATTTCCTGACCCTGCCAGGCTACCGCCTGTTAGCGTAAACCACCACATAACTATGGAGCATCTGCACATGAAAACCCGTACACAACAAATTGAAGAATTACAGAAAGAGTGGACTCAACCGCGTTGGGAAGGCATTACTCGCCCATACAGTGCGGAAAATGTGGTGAAATTACGCGGTTCAGTCAATCCTGAATGCACGCTGGCGCAACTGGGCGCAGCGAAAATGTGGCGTCTGCTGCACGGTGAGTCGAAAAAAGGCTACATCAACAGCCTCGGTGCACTGACTGGCGGTCAGGCGCTGCAACAGGCGAAAGCGGGTATTGAAGCAGTCTATCTGTCGGGATGGCAGGTAGCGGCGGACGCTAACCTGGCGGCCAGCATGTATCCGGATCAGTCGCTCTATCCGGCAAACTCGGTGCCAGCTGTGGTGGAGCGGATCAACAACACCTTCCGTCGTGCCGATCAGATCCAATGGTCCGTGGGCATTGAGCCGGGCGATCCGCGCTATGTCGATTACTTCCTGCCGATCGTTGCCGATGCGGAAGCCGGTTTTGGCGGTGTCCTGAATGCCTTTGAACTGATGAAAGCGATGATTGAAGCCGGTGCTGCGGCAGTTCACTTCGAAGATCAGCTGGCGTCAGTGAAGAAATGCGGTCACATGGGCGGCAAAGTTTTAGTGCCAACTCAGGAAGCTATTCAGAAACTGGTCGCGGCGCGTCTGGCAGCTGACGTGACGGGCGTTCCAACCCTGCTAGTTGCACGTACCGATGCTGATGCGGCGGATCTGATCACCTCAGATTGCGACCCGTATGACAGCGAATTTATTACCGGCGAGCGTACCAGTGAAGGCTTCTTCCGTACTCATGCGGGCATTGAGCAAGCGATCAGCCGTGGCCTGGCGTATGCGCCATATGCTGACCTGGTCTGGTGTGAAACCTCCACGCCGGATCTGGAACTGGCGCGTCGCTTTG
Organism: Shigella sp. SIG6; assembly: GCF_053555815.1. Lineage (NCBI taxonomy): Bacteria > Pseudomonadati > Pseudomonadota > Gammaproteobacteria > Enterobacterales > Enterobacteriaceae > Shigella > Shigella sp. SIG6. Next base: position 4,402 of record NZ_JBQZXC010000156.1, read on the forward strand.
CACAAGCTATCCACGCGAAATATCCGGGCAAACTGCTGGCTTATAACTGCTCGCCGTCGTTCAACTGGCAGAAAAACCTCGACGACAAAACTATTGCCAGCTTCCAGCAGCAGCTGTCGGATATGGGCTACAAGTTCCAGTTCATCACCCTGGCAGGTATCCACAGCATGTGGTTTAACATGTTCGACCTGGCAAACGCTTATGCGCAGGGCGAAGGTATGAAGCACTATGTTGAGAAAGTGCAGCAGCCGGAATTTGCCGCCGCGAAAGATGGCTATACCTTCGTATCTCACCAGCAGGAAGTGGGTACAGGTTACTTCGATAAAGTGACGACTATTATTCAGGGCGGCACGTCTTCAGTCACCGCGCTGACTGGCTCCACTGAAGAATCGCAGTTCTAAGCAACCTACAAACGTTGCTGACTGTAGGCCGGATAAGGCATTTACGCCGCATCCGGCAATCGGTGCACGATGCCTGATGCGACGCTTGCGCGTCTTATCATGCCTACAACCGTTGCCGAACGTAGGCTGGATAAGGCGTTTACGCCGCATCCGGCAATTCTCTGCTCCTGATGAGGGCGCTAAATGCCGCGTGGCCTGGAATTATTGATTGCTCAAACCATTTTGCAAGGCTTCGACGCTCAGTATGGTCGATTCCTCGAAGTGACTTCCGGGGCGCAGCAGCGTTTCGAACAGGCCGACTGGCATGCTGTCCAGCAGGCGATGAAAAACCGTATCCATCTTTACGATCATCACGTTGGTCTGGTCGTGGAGCAACTGCGCTGCATTACTAACGGCCAAAGTACGGACGCGGCATTTTTACTGCGCGTTAAAGAGCATTACACGCGGCTGTTGCCGGATTACCCGCGCTTCGAGATTGCGGAGAGCTTTTTTAACTCCGTGTACTGTCGGTTATTTGACCACCGCTCGCTTACTCCCGAGCGGCTTTTTATCTTTAGCTCTCAGCCAGAGCGCCGCTTTCGTACCATTCCCCGCCCGCTGGCGAAAGACTTTCACCCCGATCACGGCTGGGAATCTCTACTGATGCGCGTTATCAGCGACCTGCCGCTGCGCCTGCGCTGGCAGAATAAAAGCCGTGACATTCATTACATCATTCGCCATCTGACGGAAACGCAGGGGACAGACAACCTCGCGGAAAGTCATTTACAGGTGGCGAACGAACTGTTTTACCGCAATAAAGCCGCCTGGCTGGTGGGCAAACTGATCACGCCTTCCGGCACGTTGCCCTTCTTACTGCCGATCCACCAGACGGACGACGGCGAGTTATTTATTTACCTGCCTGACGACGACCGCCGAAGCGAGCATTGTTTTTGGCTTTGCGCGTTCTTATTTTATGGTTTATGCACCGCTGCCCGCAGCGCTGGTCGAGTGGCTACGGGAAATTCTGCTAGGTAAAACCACTGCTGAATTGTATATGGCTATCGGCTGCCAGAAGCACGCCAAAACCGAAAGCTACCGCGAATATCTCGTTTATCTACAGGGCTGTAATGAGCAGTTCATTGAAGCGCCGGGTATTCGTGGAATGGTGATGTTGGTGTTTACGCTGCCGGGCTTTGATCGGGTATTCAAAGTCATCAAAGACAAGTTCGCGCCGCAGAAAGAGATGTCTGCCGCTCACGTTCGTGCCTGCTATCAACTGGTGAAAGAGCACGACCGTGTGGGCCGAATGGCGGACACCCAGGAGTTTGAAAACTTTGTGCTGGAGAAGCGGCATATTTCCCCGGTATTAATGGAATTACTGCTCCAGGAAGCAGCGGAAAAAATCACCGATCTTGGTGAGCAGATTGTAATTCGCCATCTCTATATCGAGCGGCGGATGGTGCCGCTCAATATCTGGCTGGAACAAGTGGAAGGTCAGCAGTTGCGCGACGCCATTGAAGAATACGGTAACGCTATTCGCCAGCTTGCCGCTGCTAACATTTTCCCTGGCGACATGCTGTTTAAAAACTTCGGTGTCACCCGTCACGGGCGTGTGGTTTTTTATGATTACGATGAAATTTGCTACATGACGGAAGTGAATTTCCGCGACATCCCGCCGCCGCGCTATCCGGAAGACGAACTTGCCAGCGAACCGTGGTACAGCGTCTCGCCGGGCGATGTTTTCCCGGAAGAGTTTCGCCACTGGCTATGCGCCGACCCGCGTATTGGTCCGCTGTTTGAAGAGATGCACGCCGACCTGTTCCGCGCTGATTACTGGCGCGCACTACAAAACCGCATACGTGAAGGGCATTGCGTATCGGCGCAGGCAAAGATTTAGCGTACGGTATGGGGAGATGCTTTTTT
>NZ_JBQZXC010000157.1:0-6573 GCF_053555815.1 Shigella sp. SIG6
AAATAAGCAAGTGTATATAGCATGATGGCTGGGGTCAGGACTTCACGTAAAGTTGAGCGTGGAACAGATGCATGGGCAAATGCACTCTCTTGTTCACGGAGAATCATCGTTTTTAAAGCCTGTTTTTCGTTTTCATCAAGCCAGGTCGCCTGGTCTGGTGTGTCGTTGAGATAAAACCAGGTGACGACACCAAGAATGACCGATGGCAGACCTTCCAGCAAAAAGAGCCATTGCCAGCCTTTTAGATTCCACAGTCCATCCAAGGCCAGAATGTAGCCTGAAAGGATCAATCCCAGCATCATAGTGACTGGCATCGCTATCATAAATAAGGCATTGGCTCTGGCCCGATGATATGCCGGGAACCACCAGGTCAGATAAACCAAAATACCAGGTAAAAAACCCGCCTCAGCAATACCAACCAGCATACGCAGTAGATAGAGTGTTTCGGGGCTTGTTGCAAACATTGTGCAGGTGGAAGCAATTCCCCAGACCACCATGATCCCAGCGATCCATCGACGAGCGCCAATTTTCGCTAACATCATATTACTGGGGATCCCGCACATGACGTACGTGACATAAAAGAGTGTCGCGGCGAGGCCAAACATTGTGGACGTCAGGCCAAGATCCTTGCCCATTGTCAGTCCGGCAAATCCTATATTGATGCGATCAAGAAACGAAAAAACAAACAGAATAAAAAGAAAAATGATTAGGCGACGAAATAATTTATTAATGACACGATGTTCAATTTCAACAGTTTTATTATCTTTATATTGCAGGGTAGAGGTCGTCATGATGCGCTCCACATCGTACGTTTAGTAGACAGAGTTGTTGTTTTGCTTCGCCATCGAAATAGAAGAACTATTACCAAACCGTGCTGCCAGCGCTTCGGCGGCGCGGGCGAGCAGGGTGGTGTCAACGCCGACGGCGACAAACAGCGCGCCCAGTTCCAGATAGCGTTTTGCCAGTTGCTCATTGGCGATCAGGATCCCCGGCGCTTTGCCCGCTTCGCGGATCTGCACGATCGCCTGCTCAATGGTGGCCTGTACTTCCGGGTGCTGCGGATTACCGGCATAACCCATATCGGCGCTCAGATCCGCCGGGCCGATAAACACGCCGTCGACCCCTTCCACGTCCAGAATCTGCGGTAAGTTCTTCATTGCCTCACGCGTTTCGATCTGCACCAGCACGCACATTTGATCGTTGGCTTTTTGCAGGTAATCAGGAATGCGATTCCAGCGCGAGGCGCGAGCCAGCCCACTGCCCACACCGCGAATACCGGCGGGGGGATAACGGGTGGCGCGTACCGCTTTACGGGCTTCGTCGGCGTTTTGTACCATCGGCACCAGTAAGGTTTGTGTGCCTACGTCCAGCAGTTGTTTGATTTGCACCGGATCGTTCCACGATGGGCGTACCACTGGCTGGCTGGGGTAGGGCGCAATCGCCTGTAGTTGGGTGAGCACGGTTTGCACGTTATTCGGCGCGTGCTCACCGTCGATCAATAACCAGTCGAATCCTGGTCCGGCCAGTAACTCCGCGCTGTAGCTGCTGCTCAGCCCCAGCCATAATCCAATCTGCGGACGGCCTGCTTTCAGCGCCGCTTTAAAACTGTTTTCCATCGTTCTCTCCTTAAACAAAGCGGCAGCTAATGGAGCCCATGTTGCCGTAATCGACGTGGAAGGTGTCGCCCTTACGCGCCGGAACCGGGCGGGTGAACGAACCACCGAGAATGATTTGCCCGGCTTCCAGTTGTACGTCATACGGTGCGAGTTTGTTCGCCAGCCAGGCCACGCCGTTTGCCGGATGATTCAGCACACCAGCGGCGACGCCGGTTTCTTCAATCACGCCATTGCGATACATCAGGGCGGAGATCCAACGCAGATCCAGTTCGTCTGGTTTGATCGGACGACCTCCGAGGATCACTCCGGCGTTGGCGGCGTTATCGGAAATGGTGTCGAATACTTTGCGCGGGCGCTGGGTTTCCGGATCGATGTTGTGGCAGCGAGTGTCGATCAGCTCCAGCGCCGGGATCACATAGTCCGTGGCGTTGTAAACGTCGAACAGCGTGCAGTTTGGCCCACGCAGCGGTTTTGCCAGCACAAAAGCCAGCTCCACTTCAATGCGCGGCACGATAAAGCGATCGGTCGGGATATCGCTGCCATCGTGGAAGAACATGTCGTCCAGCAGTGCACCGTAATCCGGTTCGCTGATCTGCGAGCTTGCCTGCATCGCTTTCGAGGTCAGACCGATTTTGTGGCCTTTCAGCGTGCGACCTTCGGCGATTTTCAGGCGAACCCATTCGCGCTGCACGGCGTAGGCGTCTTCGATGGTGATCTCCGGGTAATCCAGCGAGATCGCGCGGATCTGTTCGCGCTGTTTTTCTGCCTGATCCAGACGCTGGGCGATCAGGGTGTGGGTGTGTTTATCGAACATAGCGATATCCTGTGGCATTGCCGGATGCGGCAGCGCCTTATCATCCGGCCTGGAAGCTGGTGCAAATTTATTTAAACAACGCGTGTACGTTGTTCTGTTTGAAATTCAACGTCGGGTGCAGCTCTGCAATCTCAAATGAAAGCGCTAGGTAACGGCTCTCCATCAGTGAGGCGAAGTGCGTTTTAATCAGATCAAACAGCATTTCGCCCACTTCCTGACGGCTTTCCAGACTGCGTCCGCTGCCGATTTTTAGCGTCATATGCACAAAGGCGTAATCGTGCTTGCCATCAGCCATTTGCCAGGTATCGATCCAGTGCGCCCGGCTACGTATTCCCCCAAGCGGAAAAATCCCCGTTGCCGCCAGTGCAGTGTTAACACTGGCAAACAGCTCAGGTAAGCGGGCTTCTTCACGAATATTTTCAGTACATTCCACGATAAAGTGCGGCATAAAACGTCCTTACGCGGGCAGCGGGAAAACAGCGTTAACCTGACCGGTGCCAGAGCTTGGGAACAGCTCGGTAATAAACTCCACCTTGCCGTCGTATTTATCCCAGCCGAGCATCCCCAGCAGCATCACCGTGTCGTGCATATTGCCTTCGCCGTAGCAGTAGTCGGCGTACTCCGGCAGCATATTGCAAAACTCTTTGAACTGGCCTTCGCGCCACAGCTTCACCACACGCTCGTCCATCTGGCGGTCGAACTCGCGGGTGTAGCTGTTCATCCCTTCTTCCGCACGCTGATCGTCAATAAAGCGGTGCGATAACGAACCGCTGGCAAGGACCGCTACGGTGCCGTCGTACTGTTCGATCGCTTTCAGAATCGCTTCGCCCAGCTTGCGGCTGTCGGCAAAATCGTGAACCGTGCAGAAAGCCGAAATGGAGACCACTTTGAAGTGCTTGTCTTCATTCATGTAGCGCATCGGTACCAGCGTGCCGTATTCCAGTTTCAGGCTGGGAATATTGTGCGCTTTTGCCCGCACGCCGAGCTTTAAGGCTTCCTCGGCAATTAGCTGCCCCAACTCCGGGTTGCCCTCGTAGTTGTAGGTCATGTCGCGAATAAAATGCGGCAGCTCGTTGCTGGTGTAGACGCCTTCAAAATGGTCTGCACAGTTGATGTGATAAGCACTGTTGACCAGCCAGTGAGTATCGAAAACGATAATGGTATCGACGCCCATTTCCCGGCAACGCTTGCTGATCTCTTTATGCCCGTCGATCGCACCCTGGCGACAACCGTGGTTTTTTCCTGGTAGTTCAGAGAGATACATCGACGGTACGTGCGTGATCTTGGCGGCTAACGCTAACTTACCCATATCAGACTCCCCATTTCGGAATTGGATGGTCGCCCATGGAAATGCAGACGTTCTTCATTTCCGCGAACACTTCGAAGCTGTACTCACCGCCTTCACGCCCGGTGCCGGAGGCTTTTACGCCGCCAAATGGCTGGCGCAGGTCGCGCACGTTCTGGGTGTTGACGAACACCATGCCTGCTTCAATGCCACGCGCCAGGCGTAACACTTTGCTGACATCCTGTGTCCAGATGTACGACGCGAGGCCGTACTCCACGTCGTTTGCCAGGCGTAAGCCTTCGGCTTCGTCTTTAAACGGCAGCAGGCAGGCGACCGGCCCGAAAATCTCTTCCTGGGCAACGCGCATACGGTTATCTACGTCCGCCAGCACCGTTGGGCGCAGGAAGTTGCCGCCTTTCAGGTGCGCAGGCAGGTCGGACGGTTTATCCGGGCCGCCCGCCAACAGGGTTGCGCCTTCTTCAATGCCGAGACGGATATAGCCGGAGACTTTTTCCCAGTGTTGCTGACTGATAAGCGCCCTAACCTGGGTATTCGGATCGTTCGGATCGCCCACGTGCAGACGGTTGGCGCGTTCGGCAAAGCGTTTAACGAATTCTGGATAGATGCTCTGTTGAATAAAGATGCGCGAACCGGCGGTGCAGCGTTCGCCGTTGATTGAGAAGATGGTGAACAGGGCGGCGTCCAGCGCACGCTCAATATCGGCATCTTCAAAAATCAGCACCGGTGATTTACCGCCCAGCTCCATGGAGTATTTTTTCAGCCCGGCGTTTTTCATGATGTTGCGCCCGGTGGCGGTACCGCCGGTGAACGACACGGCACGCACGTCATGATGACGGACCAGCGCATCGCCTGCGGTTGCGCCGTAGCCCTGTACCACGTTTAACACGCCCGCCGGAATACCAGCTTCCAGCGCCAGCTCACCCAGGCGGTCGGCGGTCAGCGGGGAGAGTTCCGACATCTTCAGCACCGCGGTATTGCCCAGCGCCAGACACGGCGCGACCTTCCAGGTGGCGGTCATAAACGGCACGTTCCACGGCGACACCAGCGCACAAACGCCTACCGCTTGCACCAGCGTGTAGTTGAGCATCTTGTCGTCAACCGGATAGGTCTTGCCGTTCATCTGCTGGCAGACTTCCGCGAAAAATTCAAAGTTGTGAGAAGCGCGTGGGATCAACACATTTTTGGTCTGATGGATCGGCAGGCCCGTGTCCGCGGTTTCCATCGCGGCGATCTCAGGCACGTTCTGGTCGATCAGATCGCCCAGACGGCGCATCAGGCGCGCACGCTCTTTCATCGGCAGATCAGCCCATTTCGGGAACGCCTCTTTCGCTGCCGCTACCGCCTGATTGATCTCCGCTTCACCGCCAGAGGCCACATCCGCCAGCACTTCACCCGTTGCCGGATTGGTAGTCTGGAAGTAGTCGTTACCTGCAACATTTTTGCCGTTGATCCAATGATTTACTTTTTTCATTTCGCTGTTTCCTCACTCACAATTCGGTTCACCAGGCGGCCCACGCCTTCTACTTCCACCACTACTTCATCGCCAGGCACCACGTCAGATAAGCCTTTTGGTGTGCCGGTGGCGATCATGTCGCCCGGATTCAGGGTCATAAATTCGCTTAAGTAGGCGATCAGGAAGGGCACGCTGAAGATCAGATCGGCGGTGGTGCCTTGCTGGCGTAACTCGCCGTTGACGAAGGTGCGAAGGGGCGGATTATGCGGGTCCGGGATCGCCTCTTTCGGCACGATGGTTGAAAGCATCGGCGTCAGTCCGTCGCGGCTTTTGACCCGCAGGTTAGGGCGGTAGTAGTTTTCCAGATAGTCGCGAATGGCGTAGTCGTTACACACGGTGTAGCCCGCGACATAATCCATGGCATCGGCTTCGCTGACGTTACGCGCCTGCTTGCCAATAACTACCACCAGCTCCGCTTCGTAGTGCATGTATTCAATATTGTTCGGGCGCACGGAGGTCTGGTTGTCGCCAGTGAGGGTATTCGGCGCTTTCAGGAACACCAGCGGCTCTTCCGGTGGCTTAAATTCCAGTTCGCTGGCGTGGTCGGCGTAGTTCAGGCCGAGGGCAAACAGCGTACCGTGCGGGTGTGGCAGCGTTGGGAAGCTCTTGCGCGTGGTCACTTCACGTTCGTCCACTACCGGATTTTCCAGCGGCGGGAAACCTTCTGCGAGAACACGCACGCGATCGCCTGGCTGTATTTCCACGCGCGCCTGTGGCGTGCCGAGCAGAATAGCATCGCCTGGATTCAGCGTGGCAAATTCGCTCAGGGCGCTCAGCAGCTGTGCGGCGTTACGTTGTAAATCAGCGGTATTCCAGTGATCGGCAGGACGCCCGTTGATCTCGGTATAGATAGTCAGATTATCGACATTGCTGAGAGCCACGGTTTCGCCAATGGGGCAGAATCCATCACGACATTTTGCTTTGATTGCCGGACGGTAAAAGCTCTCTTCCGGCAGGCTGACGTCGTTAGCCAGCGCATATCCGGCGATGTACTCTGCCGCATCTTCTTCACGTACTTTCGTCGCCGTTTTCCCCACAATCAGCGCAACAGTCGCACCGCTCAGTACTTTTTCACCCTGTGGAAAGGGAATCGGTTCACCGCAACCAATCACCATATTGCGCGGTTTAATAAACCAGACCGCAGTTTTAGGCGGGGCTTTGTAGGGAGATTGCTGGAACGCTTCCTGCCAGGCATCAAGTTGGCTGCGATGGTTCAACGCTACGGCGAAGATAGTGCCTTTCATTACCACTCTTCGGATTCGATCATCTTATCCGGTTGCCAGAACTGCGCGCTTCTGTGGAGGGCGGCGCGGCGCAAAAACTG